>JALVKK010000300.1:0-15642 GCA_027033875.1 Flavobacteriales bacterium | reverse complement strand
GATGAGAGATGAGAGATGAGGGATAAGGGATGAGAGATGAGGGTAATTAGAAGCTAAAACTAAGGTCACTGAGTGCCACGACGAAGGAGTGGTGTACCGAAGTGCCGACATCAAATAACCAATCATAAATAATTATTCCCCACAAATTACGTTATAATAAGAAAAATGAATTATGGCAAAAAGAATTCTTTGGGTTGATGATGAAATCGCCTTGTTAAAACCACATATTATTTTTCTGGAATCTAAGGATTATGAAGTCGTAACTGCTCAAAGTGGTTTGGAAGCATTAGACGAATTAAACAATCAAGATTTTGATATTGTTTTTCTGGACGAACAAATGCCCGGTATAGACGGTTTGGAAACATTAAATCGTATCAAAGTTCGTTATCCGCATTTGCCTGTGGTAATGATTACCAAAAGTGAAGAAGAAAATATTATGGAAGAAGCCATCGGACAACAAATAACCGACTATATAATAAAACCGGTTAATCCGAAACAGGTATTGCTGACGTTAAAGAAAATTTTAAATAAAAAAGAACTGGTATCGGAAAAAACAAATTTATCATATCAGCAAGATTTTCAACGTATTTCGATGGACATCAATATGATTAACACCTTTGAGGAATGGGCGCAACTCTACGAAAAATTGGTCAAATGGGAACTGAAAATGGATACCATTCAAGACAGTCAAATGAGTGATATTCTGAAAGGGCAATTTCAAGAAGCCAACCGGTCGTTTTTCCGGTTTGTCAAAGACAACTATAAAGACTGGGTCAACGGCAACGATACACCTGTAATGTCTCACCAAATATTGAAAAAATACGTTTTTCCGGCAGTCAAAAACAACACGCTTTTGGTCGTGATCGACAATCTGCGTTACGATCAATGGCTGACTATTGCACCGATGATCAAAGATTATTACAAACCGGTCAAAGAAGAATTGTACTACGCCATACTGCCGACAGCTACCCAATACGCCCGCAACAGTATATTCGGCGGATTGCTTCCTTTGGATTTGAAAAAACACTACCCGCAATGGTGGCGAGACGATACGGATGAAGGCGGAAAAAATTTATACGAAAAAGACTTTCTCGAAGCTCATATCAAACGTTTGGGCTTAAATCTGAAAACCAACTATATCAAAATATTAAATTATAATTTCGGACAAAAAATCATCAACCAATTCAGCAGGTTCAAAAACTATGATTTAAACGTAGTAGTTTACAATTTTGTTGATATGTTATCACACGCCAAAACCGATTTGGATTTGATCAAGGAACTCGCCCCCGACGACAAAGCCTATCGTTCGCTAACCAAATCGTGGTTTGATAATTCCCCTTTATTTGAACTGATCAAACTGGCGGCAGCCAACAAAATGAAATTGTTTATCACCACCGACCACGGCACTATTAATGTCAAAAGACCGACCAAAGTTATCGGTCAAAAAGAAGCCAGCTTAAACCTGCGTTACAAAACCGGTAAAAGTTTGAGTTATGAAAAAAAGAACGTTTATGCCGTTGAAAAACCGGAAGATATCAAATTAGCCAGTGTCGGCATCAACAGTCCTTTTATCTTTGCCAAAGAAGATTACTTTTTTGTTTATCCGAACAATTATAATCAATATGTAGAATACTTTACCGATACGCTTCAACACGGCGGTATTTCTATGCAAGAAATGCTGGTACCGATTATTGAATTAGCACCGCGGTAAAATCTAATCTCTAACACATCATACAGAGAAACCACAACGCATATTGGCATTAGAATAATTCTCAATAGATAAATTAATTGATTTTTTTTATATTTGAAGTCATAAAAAAATCAAATGAAGAAGATTGCTGTTTTTTGCGGAGCCAGCATCGGTTTTAATCCGGTTTATGCTCAATCCGCTCATGATTTGGGCGTGTTTTTAGCCCAAAAAGATATTGAAATTATCTTTGGTGGCGGTAAATTCGGTATGATGGGTGCCATTGCCGATGCCGTATTGCAAGAAAGCGGTAAAGTTACCGGCGTCATTCCGGACTTTTTAAAACTCGAAGAAATAGAACATACCGGGGTTCAAAAAATGATTACCGGCCAAAATATGTCTGACCGTAAAATGACGATTAGCAAAATTGTTGACGCATATATTGCGTTGCCCGGCGGCTTCGGTACGCTGGACGAATTGATGGAAGCTTTAACGCTTGGACAATTGCAGATTGAACACAAACCCATAGGCGTATTGAACACCAACGGCTTTTTCGATCCTTTGATTGCGCAATTTGATTTAATGGTCAAAGAAGGTTTTTTAAAACCCGAAAACCGTAACATGGTTTTAGTTAGCGATGATATTGAAAAACTTTATAAACTGATGCAAAACTACGAAGCCCCAAAAGTATCAAAAGTAGTGCATACGGTTGCTTCAAAATAATCGGTATGGTAAACATCAATTTTAACCAAACAATGATTATGGGGATTTTAAATCTAACCCCCGATTCATTTTACGATGGCAATCGCTACCGTACCGAAAAGACTGTCCTAAAACGAGTTGAACAAATGCGCAACGAAGGTGCCGACATCATCGATATGGGTGCTTTTTCGTCACGACCGGGCGCCAAATTGGTAACTTATGACGAAGAACGCCGGCGACTGATACCACTGTTAAAAAGCATCAAAAAACATTTTCCCGACACAATCATTTCCATTGATACCTACCGGCATCAAATAGTAATAGAAACAATAAAAGAAGGCGCTCATATCATCAACGATATTTCGGGCGGTAATCTGGACGATAAAATGTTTGAAACCGTAGCCCGTCTGCAAGTACCTTATGTTATGATGCACATGAAAGGCATACCCGAAAATATGCAAAAACAAACCGGATACATTGATGTCGTTGATGATATTATAGATTTTTTTAAGCAAAAAATCAAGCAGTTAAACAATTTGGGATTTGATAATATCATTTTAGATCCCGGCTTTGGATTCGGTAAAACTTTGGAACAAAATTACGAAATATTGAACCGGCTCAAAGAATTTAACAGTCTAAAATACCCGATTCTGGTAGGGATGTCGCGCAAATCGATGTTATATAAATTATTGCATAACACACCGGACGAAGCGCTCAATGCTACGACTGTCGTCAATACGATTGCTTTGTTGAACGGCGCCAAAATTTTACGCGTTCACGATGTCAAACAAGCTGTTGAAACACGAAGGATTATTGATGAAGTGATGAAGTGATACTTGAAACCGGTAACACGATAAAAAAATTTATAACTTTTAACTAATGAAAAGACTACTATACACCTTCATAGGCTTACTGAGTTTGACATTAATTCAATGTCAAAAAGAAGAAACTTATCAAATAGATACTCAAACTTTGGAAATCAATGACTTTGTCTGGAAAGCCATGAATGCACTGTATTTGTGGAAAGACAATGTTCCCGATTTATCCGACAATAAATTTAACAATCAATCCGAATTAAATAAATATTTGCAAAATTTCAATAATCCTGAAGAATTGTTTGAACATTTGATATACAAACGCAATGATGTCGATCATTGGTCATGGATAGTCGATGATTACGTCGCTCTGATGCAAATGTTTCAAGGAGTGCGCAAAACAACCGGTATGCATATCGGTTTGGTTTACGAACCCGGTAGCACAACCAATATATTTGCTTATGTCAAATACGTACTTCCGGATTCGCCGGCTTCACACAACGGCGTCCAACGTGGCGATTTATTCCGAAACATAAACGGACAACAATTAACCGTAGATAATTATCAAGATTTGCTCAATCAAGAACAATTGGAGATAGAATGGGCAAGCTGGGACGGTTCGCAATTAGTCGATACCGGCAACACGACATTGCTCAACAAAAGTGTTGTTAGCGAAAATCCCATATACGAATACGATGTATATACAGCCGGTTCGCACAAAGTCGGTTATTTGGTTTACACAGGTTTTATGTCAAACTACGACAGTCGTCTCAATGCGGTTTTTAATTATTTTAAATCACAAAATATCGATAAACTGATTATTGATTTGCGCTACAATCCGGGTGGTAGCGTTCAAACAATGACTTACTTGGCAAGTATGATTACAGGACAATTTACCGGACAGACATTTATAAAATACCATTGGCATCCGGCGATGCAACAATGGATGCAAGAAAACTATCCGGAATATTTGACCCGAAAATTTACGGATCAGATGGAAAACGGTGAAAATCTGGCACATCTTAATATGAACGAAGTGGTATTTATCGCAACAAAAAACAGTGCATCGGCAAGCGAATCGCTGATCAACTGCTTACGTCCTTATGTCAACATTACCCATATCGGCACGCCTACTCACGGCAAATATACCGCATCAATTACAATGTATGATTCTAGGGATTTTTCAGAATATAATGTCAACAAAACTCATAAATGGGCTATTCAACCCATCGTATTAAAGGTCGGTAATGCCAACGACGAAAGCGATTTTGTCAACGGACTGACACCGGATATACAACAAGCCGAAGATTATTTCAATCTCGGCATACTAGGCGATGAAAACGAAGCCTTATTACAAACCGCCTTAAATTATATCAGTAGCGGAAATACAAATCATACCGGTCGTTCATTGCAAAATTTTAATGAAATTTTCTATAAAGAACACCCCTTGTCAGACGAAATGTATCTCGAACCGGAATTATTGAAAAGGATTTATCAAGACAAATGATATCAATATTGTAACAACAACACCATAGGTGTATTATAAATAGAATAAGGTGTAAGCCTATGGACAAAAGTTCGACATATATAGTTTATTGCAAAATCAAAACAGGAAAGATAACAGAATACCCGATAAAAAAAAATAATGTAATTTTGCGCCATAAAAAAAATATATGGAAATAGCCTTAATATCACACGATGGAAAGAAACCGGAGATGGTACGGTTTATTATGGAACATAAAACGGAATTACTGCAAAAAAATGTCAAAATCATTGCAACGGGTACAACCGGAAAATATATACAAGAAACCGGCTTAAAAGTAAACAGGGTACTATCCGGACCATTAGGAGGTGATGCGCAAATAGGCGCCCGTGTTGCAGAAGGCAAAACCGATTTGGTCATATTCTTTCGCGACCCGCTCGACAAACATCCGCACGAACCGGACATTTCTATGTTGATGCGACTTTGTGATGTACACAATGTCCCGTTGGCAACCAATCCCGCAACGGCAAACATGTTGTTTAAAGCTGTATTTGACGATTGAGATATTATTACGAATTCGAAATACACAACAATTCATTAATAACTTTGTTAATAACTTATTAATGAATTGTGTTTTTTTTAACATATAAATATGTAATTTTGCACAAAATACTAATAAAACAATTATGTCAAATGCCTATAATTATGAAGATTTGATTCGTCGTTTTGAAGCCATGTTGCAAACCAACGAAATTTATTTTTTTGATTTAGAAGAATTTTTAACCATTATAGAACACTATATCAATTCCGGCGACTACAATATGGCGGAAAGAGCCATTAGAACAGGCTTATACCAACACGAACAAGATATTGATATTCTGCTGTATAAAGCTGAACTTTATTCTCTCAACGACCAACTCGAAAATGCAGAACATCTCTTGAAAGAATTAAAATTTATGGATCCGGAACGCTTGGAAATTCCTATGTTGGAAGCCGAAATTTATTCCAGAAAACACTTGCATAATAAAGCCATTTCGGCATTGCAACGCGCTTTGGATTTGCCGGATGCCGAACCTTCGGAAATCTATGAAATGATGACTGTCGAGTATTTGTATCTCGACCATTACAACGAAGCTCTCAATACGGCTATTCAAGCCTTAAAATTTGATCCCGACAGTTCGATGTCATTGTTTAATGCTATTTCTTGTTTTGATTTAACCGATCGTTCTGACGATGCTATTGTTTTTCTTAAAAATTTTCTCGATAAAAATCCCTTTAGCGAAGTCGGGTGGAGTTTGCTCGCCAAAAAATACATCGATAAAGAACAATTTGATAAAGCTTTGGAAGCCATTGATTTTGCCATTGCCATCGATGATAATTTTTTAGGCGCTTACTACGATAAAGCTTATATTTTTTCAAAATTACAACGTTACAAAGAAGCTCTTATTTTTTACAAATTAACTTTAGATATTGCCGACCCTACGGCTTTTACATACTATCATATCGCACGTATTTATCAGCGTATGAATGATATAAATAACGCTACTGAATATTTCTTAAAAGCGATAAATGAAGATCCCGGACATTTTAAATCTTGGATAAAATTAGTCGAACTGAAAATAGAAAATAACCAGTGGAATATCGCTTTGGAAATTGCCGAAAAAGCTTCCGAAATTGTCAATCATAAAGAGTTATTCGAACTTTTAGGCGATATCTACAATCATCACAAAAGATACGATGATGCCGTTTCTTCTTACGAAATGAGTTTAAAGTTAAGCGATGGCAATCTGCCGGTTATCATCAAACTATCTAATTTGTATAAAAGCACCAAACAAATCGAAAAATTTAGAAACTTACTACTCAAAGCCAAACAAGATTTTCCTGATTCCAAAGAAATCAAAAGTCTTATGTCGGGGACATAAAGTCTAATGTATGAAACTACAAAAATACTTAAACCCCGCTTTGTTTTTAAAGGGTATGGCTATGGGAGCGGCCAATGTAATACCCGGTGTTTCGGGCGGAACAATAGCTTTAATTACAGGCATTTACGAACGCTTAATCAATACCATCAAATCTTTTGACACAACAGCCTTAAAACTGCTGGTCAAATTTCGTTGGCGCAAATTGGCTCAACATATCGATTTAGGCTTTGTGTTACCCGTAGGTTTGGGTTTGCTGACAGCCGTTTTGTCGTTAGCCAAACTTTTTGCTTTTTTGTTCCGGCATTATCCCGTTTTTATTTGGGCATATTTTTTCGGATTGGTATTGGCTTCCGTTTATTTTGTAGGCAAAACCGTTTCAAAATGGTATTGGACTACTTATATAAGTTTTGTTACCGGTACATTCATTGCCATAGCAATTACAATCTTGCATCCCTCAGTCGAAAATGACCGTCCTTTGTATTTGTTTTTCAACGGTATAATAGCTATTATCAGTATGATTTTGCCCGGATTATCCGGTTCATTTGTACTGATTTTACTGGGCAATTACCAACTAGTTGCCATAGACGGTATCAATCATTTTAAGCTGAAAGTTCTCATACCCTTTGCTATAGGCGCAATAGTCGGTTTAATCGGATTTTCACATATTTTATCCTGGCTGTTTAAGCGTTACAGACACCAGACCATTGCTTTACTCACCGGATTTATTTTAGGTTCGTTGCGTATTTTGTGGCCTTGGAAAAAAGCCGTTTATTTACTACAAAACGGCAAAATAGTAAACAAACACGGCAAACCTGTCGTATCATATTACGAACAAATTGTACCGGCTCATTTTGACACCGAATTTTGGTTGGCTATTGTATTGATGATACTCGGTATTGTCAGTATCGTTTGGATAGAAAAAATCTCTGACCACGAAGCAATTTGAAATAAAATGACACGCAAAACTCTCGGTTTAATCGGTTATCCGTTAACTCATTCATTTTCAAAACAATATTTTAGTCAAAAGTTTGAAAAAGAAAATATTTCCGATTATATTTACCGAAATTTTGAACTGACTGATATTCGATTGTTTTCAGAATTAATACAAACCAATCCGGATTTAATCGGCTTAAATGTTACGATTCCGTACAAAGAAAAAATACTCGCTTATGTAGATGAACTATCGCCCGAAGTACGAGCCGTAGGTGCAACAAATACATTAGTTATTCACCCACAATCAAAAAAAATAACAGCTTACAACACAGATATTTACGGATTCAAACAGAGTATTTTGCCCTATCTGAAAAACTATCACCGGCGCGCCTTGATACTCGGTACGGGCGGAGCCGCCAAAGCCGTTGCATACGCATTGCGACAATTAAATATAAAGAGCTTGATGATCTCTCGGCAGCCTAACAACAAGCAACAATTAAACTATTCCGACTTGACCAAATCTATCGTCAAATCACATTTATTAGTTATCAATACCACACCGGTCGGACAATATCCCGAAACCGCAAAAAGTCCGCAATTTCCTTTCGACTTTGTTACCGAAAAGCATTTATTTTACGATTTAATTTACAATCCACCCGAAACAAGATTTTTGTCAGAAGCGAAAAAACAAAACGCAACAATTTGTAACGGACTGAATATGTTGCACTTACAAGCAGAAAGCGCTTGGCAAATTTGGACTAAACAAGTTACTTTGTAATTCAAAAAAAATTGTTAAATTTCGCTTTTAAAAAAATAACCGGTAAATTTACTATTATGGTAGAAGAAAGAGACGATAACCTGCAACCTGCAGATGGAATGAATGAGTCGGCGGAAACTCAAAACAATTCCGCAGGTAACAAACAATCCGAAGCGACCATATCAACGAACAAAACTGTTGAAAACACGGAAATACTCGAAGAAACGGAGCCTATCGAATCGTTGAAAACAGATGAGGAAAACCTCGGTGAAACAGCTGAAAAATCAGTTGAGGAAGTTGTTGATGAAATAGAACAAAACGTAGCTTCTGAGTCAGAAGAAGACAAAGACAAAGACAAAGACGAAACGCCGCACGATGATAATATCCCCTTATTGTCATACAAGACTTTTGATATTTCAAGCCTTTTGAGTGAAGCAAAAAAACTGCTGGAAACCCATCCCGTTCAAAAAATCAAAAGACATTTTGAGGAAATCAAAACGGCTTTTGAGGACAAGGTTTACGAACTCACCAAACAATTCAAAGAAGAGCATCCGGATGCCGATGAAATCAATTTGAATGTACCTGAAATAAAAGAATTAAAATACGTTTTTAAAGATTATAAAAACAAACTACGAGCCTACCGCAAAGAAATTCAAGAGCGTTTGGAGGCTAACCTAAGAATACGCGAAAGCCTGATAGAAGAGCTTAAACAAGTCATCGATTCGACTGAATATTCATTTGATGAGCGTTTCAAAAAATTTAAGGATATTCAAAAACAATGGCATTCCGCAGGAGGGATTCCTCGTACCAAATACACCGATATATGGCAAACATTTAAGCACCACGAAGAGCGTTTTTACGATCTGCTCGATTTGGACCGTGATTATCGCGACAAAGTTTTTCAAGAAAATTTGGAACAAAAACAAGCCATTATCGACGAAGCAAAAAAACTCTTGGAAGACGATGATGTCCATCGTACTTTTAAAGAATTGCAGGCATTGCACAAAAAATGGAAAGAACAAACCGGACCGGTTGCTCGTGAATATCGCGAAAAAATATGGGAAGAATTTAAAGCCGTTACCAAACAAATACACGATAAAAGACGTGATTTTTACAAAAAACTAAAAGAAGAATTTGCTGATAATCTTGTCAAAAAACAAGAAATAATCGAAAAATTGAAAGCATTGACCGGTGAAATTCCCGAATCACATAAAGAATGGCAGCAAAAAATTAAACAAATAGAAGAACTACGAGAACAATTTTATCAAATAGGCTTTGTCCCTAAAAAAAATCGCGAAGAAATTTGGCAACAATTCAAATCGACTATCAAAGATTTTAATAAACATAAAAATAATTTCTATAAAACATTAAAAGAATTACAAAAAGAGAATTTGGACAAAAAGATGGCTTTGATCAAAATTGCCGAAGAACTCAAAGATAGTGAAGATTGGGAAACCGCTACTCAAAAATATAAAGAGATTCAAGAAGAATGGAAAAAAATAGGACACGTCCCCCGAAAATTTTCCGAAAAAGTTTGGCAACAATTCCGTGAAGCTTGCAATTATTATTTTGACCGCTATCACAATCATATCCGTTCTGAAAAAGATGAAGAATATCAAAATTTTATCAATAAAAAAGAATATTTAAACAAACTCAAAGAAGATTATAAAGAAATAGATGAGAATGCCGTCCATAGTATTGAAGATATCAGAAAAATAGTTGCGGAATGGAAAGAATTGGGATATGTTCCTGACAATAAGCATTATATCAATGTCAAATTCAACAAATTTATCAATTCGCTATACGATAAATTACAAATTGATAAACGGGAAATGTCATTTTTGAAATTTAAAAATATCATCGATAGATATTACGAAGAAGAAAATTATCACAAATTGGATTCCGAAAAACGATATGTTCGTCAAAAAATAGAAACTATTCTAAAAGAAATAGAACAGTTGGAAAACAATATGTTATTTATCAAATCGGACGACGATAACAATCCGTTTAAAAAGGAAGTCGATAAAAATATCAACAAAAACAAAGAAATATTACAATTTTGGAAGAAAAAATTGCAATATTTGAATTCTTTGGAATATTAAGTCGTTGAAAGTTTTATCCAAAAAAGAGGTTGAAAAGTGAAATATTTAATCGGATTAGTTCTCGTCATTTTGACTGCTTGTAAAGTCTCTGGTCAGGATTTAGATGTCTATAAACATCAAAAAAATTCCAATTTTGATATACCGGAAATTCCGGGTGAGATGACTTATGAGGAATTTAAGATATTGAGTACTGACCTGCGAGTGCAAGATATGTTTATAGCAGGTGTTTTTCCCGGACACGTACACTTTAAAATCGGTGAAAAAAAGAAAGGCTGTTATATTTTAGGTACCCGTACGCTAGGCTATATCGGCTGGGGCTATTTGTCGCTGACCAATAAATCCTTGACAAAAATCATATTGTTGGACACTGCCGGTTTGGACAAAGAAATATCTACCGGCGACCTTGTCGTTGCATACGGTTCCCTTACACTGATTGTCGGTAGTTTTCTATACGATTGGATACACGGAAAATATCTGTTAGATGACAAACAAAACCGTATCCGGTACAAATATGCCCGCAAAAAAATACAATTGGGGCTGAATATCATAAAAACACCCCGTTCGGAATATCCGGGTATAAATATAGCTTTTAATTTTTGAAAAGCATAAAAACAGATAAAAAAGTTTGAAATTACAGGGTAAAAAATTATCTTTGCCCGTCAGAATAAAAATGAATTGAAAAAAAAAGAAGAGAATGCAAAATAAAGGACTTGTAATAGTATTTGCTACTATTTTAGGATTGATAAGTATTTATACTTTATCGTTTACATTTAAAAGTAATCAAATCAGAAAAGAAGCTAAAGCTTATGCGGAAGGAGATTATAATAAGGAAAAACAATTTTTGGATTCCTTATCAAACAAACCTGTTTTCAGTATTTTAGGCTCTGATTTCACTTACAACGACATCAAAGACAGAGAGATGAATCTCGGTCTGGACTTACGAGGCGGTATCAACGTAATTTTGCAAGTATCGGTTAAAGACATTTTGAAAAATTTGGCTAATAACACCAAAAATCCTATCTTTAATCAAGCGCTCACCGAAGCCGGCGAAATGCAAAAAAACAGTAACAAACCTTATATAGATTTGTTTTTTGAAGCATTTGATCAAATAAACGGCAAAGCCGATAACCCCGTTAAATTAAGTTCGCCCGAAATATTCGGCAACCGCGATTTGTCCGATGAAGTCAAATTCAACATGCCGGATGATGAGGTTAAAAAGATTATCCATAAAAAAGTAGATGATGCGATGGTCAGTGCCTTTGAGGTATTGCGTAAGCGTATTGACAAATTCGGTGTTACGCAACCCAATATCCAACGTTTGGGTAAATCGGGACGAATCTTGGTCGAGTTAGCCGGCGCAAAAGATATTGAACGGGTAAAAAAACTCTTGCAAAGTACGGCGCAATTGGAATTTTGGCACGCCTACAACGCACAAGACATAAGACCTTATCTGCAACAATTAGACCGTTATTATGCACAAAATCAAACGGTCAAAAAAGATTCTGCAAAAAAAGATGTCGATACTTTATTGGTGGACGAAGAGCAAAAAGAAACTTTATTCAAATATTTAAAACCCGGGAGTTATTCGCGAGTCGGCGTGGTCAAAATAAAAGATCAATACAAAGTTGAGCAAATGCTCAATAATGAAGAAGCAAAAAAAATGTTGCCGGCAGAACTCAAAAACATCAAATTCTTCTGGGGCAAACCGGAGAAAAAAAGCGATGTCGTTTATTTGTACGCTATCAAGGGCAACAGAGAAAATATACCGCCTATCAGCGGAGATGTTATAGTCGATGCACAATCGTCTTATGATCAATTCGGCAACCCTGCCGTTACGATGCAAATGAACGGTGCCGGTGCTAAAAAGTGGAAAGAAATGACCACGCAAGCCTATAACGACAAAACAGGTATTGCTATTGTTTTAGATAATATTGTTTACTCTGCCCCCGGTGTTCATAATGGTCCTATTACCGGCGGTCGTTCGGAGATTACCGGAAACTTCTCATTAGAAGAAGCCAAAGATTTAGCCAACGTACTACGTGCCGGTAAACTACCTGCCAAAGCCGATATCGTTCAATCGGAAATAGTGGGTCCATCTTTGGGACACAAAGCTATTGAAGGCGGTAAATTATCCTTTATATTCGCATTCCTTTTGATTTTTATCTGGATGTTCGGTTACTACGGCAAAGCCGGTTTATTCTCTGACATTGCCTTGATTTTGAACATCTTATTTATATTCGGTATCTTAGCTAGTTTGAATGCCGTATTGACCTTACCCGGTTTGGCCGGTATCGTCTTAACCATAGGTATGGCGGTCGATGCCAACGTGTTGATTTTTGAACGGGTTCGTGAAGAAATGCGACGAGGTAAATCTTTACGAGATGCCGTCGATGACGGTTTTAAAAATGCACTGTCATCAATTATCGATGCTAACCTTACTACGGCTTTGACCGGTTTGATTCTGTTATTTTTCGGTACCGGTCCCATCAAAGGTTTTGCTACAACCTTATTAATCGGTATCGGTACATCATTATTTACGGCTATCTTTATTACCCGTTTATTGGTCGAATGGTATATCGGTAAAGGCAAAACACTGAGCTTTAATACCAACTTTACACGCAAATGGTTTACCAACATCAATATCAATTTCTTAAAGAAAAGAAAAAAAGCCTACATTATATCCGGTACGATTATCTTAATCGGATTAATTTCCATTTTTACCAACGGTTTGAACCCGGGTGTCGATTTTGTTGGAGGACGAACTTATATCGTTGCATTTGATAAGAACATCAATGTGGAAGAAGCTCGTAAATCATTGGCAGACAAGTTTGTTGATGAAAAAGGGAACAAATTTGCACCGGATGTCAAAAAATACGGCGGTGATAATCAATTGAAAATTACGACTAAATTTTTAATCAATAAAGAAGGAGAAAAAGTTGATAACGAAGTACAAGAACGTTTGTATGAAGGTTTGAAACAATTTTTTCCCAAAGGCTATTCTTATGACGATTTTATCAGTAGTGACGAAAACAAAAAAATCGGTCGTATGCAGTCTATTAAAGTAGGACCTACCATTGCCGATGATATCAAAAAAGGTTCTGTTTATGCTGTATTAGGTTCTTTATTCGTAGTATTTATGTACATCTTATTCCGTTTTAAGAAGTGGCAATTTAGTGCCGGTGCGGTTATCGCCGTATTCCACGATGTTTTGGTCGTATTAGGCGTCTTTTCGTTGACTTGGCGTTTTGCCCCGTTCAATATGGAGATAGATCAAGCCTTTATAGCGGCTATTTTGACGGTTATCGGGTACTCTTTGAACGATACGGTGGTTATTTTTGACCGTATTCGTGAATATTTTAAAGAACATCCGACTTGGGCAATGAACAAAAAAATCAATCAAGCTTTAGATAGTACGCTGTCTCGTACCTTGAATACATCATTGACGACATTAGTTACTTTGATTGCTATCTTTATTTTCGGAGGAGAAAGTATCAGGGGCTTTGTATTTGCCTTGATAATCGGTGTTATAGTCGGTACCTATTCATCATTGTTTATAGCCACCCCAATCATGTATGATTTAGCTGAAAAAAATGCTAAAAAAAAGAAATAAATTGAAATACTTTTAAATAATTAATAAAGCTACTCATTTCGGGTAGCTTTTTTTATTCTTTGTTTTGTAACATCGGTACAAACATAAACGCCCCATGTGATGATTCGGTAATTTGTCCATTATTATCTTTGATAATGAGTTTCATCTCTTGCATATCATCACCTACAGGGATAACAATTCGACCACCGGGTTTAAGCTGTTCAATTAGAGCCTGCGGTACGTAAGGTGCTGCAGCCGTCACAATTATCTTATCATAAGGTGCATACAAAGGTAAACCTTTGTATCCGTCGCCATAACCGGCGTATTTGAGTCTAACCCCGATTTTTTCTAAGTTTTGTTTGGCTTTGAGGTACAATTCTTTTATACGCTCTATCGTATATACATTAGCCCCCAAACTGTGCAATACCGCCGCTTGATAACCCGAACCGGTGCCTATCTCGAGAACTTTATCCCCCGGTTGAATTTGTAAAAGCATTGTTTGGAATGCTACTGTATAAGGTTGCGAAATAGTTTGTCCGGCGGCGATTGGAAAGGCTTTATCTTGGTAAGCGTGAAACTCAAAAGCGGATTCCAATAACAAATGCCGGGGAATTTTGGCTATGGCAGTTAGTATATTTTGATCTTTAATTCCCTTACTGATAAGTATTTGTACCAATTGGTTACGCAAACCTTGATGTTTCGGTGTATCTCTCATTGTTATCTAATAATTTTGGCTCTAATTTAAACAATTTCATAGGAAAAATCCATAAAAAAACGTAAATTTGTTACCAATCAAAAAAAAATAAACCTAAATAATTTATTATGAAAAAAATAGCAGTCATCGGTGCCGGAACTATGGGAAACGGCATTGCGCACGTGTTTGCCCAATCCGGATACGAAGTCAATTTAATTGATGTATCAAAAAGTGCCTTGGACAGAGCTTTGGATACCATTACCAAAAACTTGATGCGTTTGCTCAAAAAAGAAAAAATAGACGAAACAACCAAAGAGCAAACTTTAAAAAATATCACAACTTTTGACAATTTGGAAAACGGTGTTAAAGGAGTTGATTTAGTAGTAGAAGCGGCTACGGAAAACATCGATTTAAAACTCAAAATTTTTAAAGATTTAAGTGAGTTGACTCCGGAAAACGTCATTTTGGCTTCCAATACCTCTTCTATTTCCATAACTACCATTGCAAGTGTTACCAATCGACCTGATAAGGTGATAGGTATGCACTTTATGAATCCCGTTCCCATTATGAAATTGGTTGAAATCATCCGTGGTTATTCCACATCCGATGAAACATATCAAACCATCGAAAATTTATCTAAAAAACTCGGTAAAGTACCGGTTGAAGTTAATGATTACCCCGGATTTGTAGCTAATAGAATACTGATGCCGATGATCAACGAAGCTATAGAAACTTTATATAACGGTGTTGCCGGAGTTGCAGAAATAGATACGGTGATGAAACTGGGTATGGGACATCCGATGGGTCCATTGCAATTGGCTGATTTCATCGGATTAGATGTCTGTTTAGCGATATTGAATGTAATGTATGACGGCTTTAAAAATCCGAAATACGCACCCAATCCGTTACTCATCAAAATGGTAGAAGCCGGTAAATACGGTGTTAAATCCGGAGAAGG
>JALVKK010000299.1 GCA_027033875.1 Flavobacteriales bacterium | reverse complement strand
TTCTTTTTAAAAGATGATATAGAAAAATTCATCAAAGATGAAATAAACAGCAATATCAATGCAAAATTTGATTACGACGACGTATCCTTGTCGCTTTTATCGGATTTTCCCAATTTACACGTAGAGATTGATAATATACGAATTGATGGGATCAAAGAATTCAAACAGATTCGTTTGGCTCAAATCGACCGGTTTAATATGAGTTTAGATGCCAAAAGATTGTTTTTTGAAAAAGATTTGGAAATAAAAAAAATTGGTGTGGACGGTGCCAATATAAACATTAAGGTCTTAAAAAACGGTAAAGCCAACTACGATATTGCCAAAACCGATACGACACAAACCCAAACCACCGAAAAAAAATATGAAATAAGACTAAAATCTTATTATCTGAAAGACATCGACATCATCTATGAGGATCAATCAATGGGAATGATGTTGAAAATCAACAATTTAATTCATACCGGTAGTGGAAAATTTAACAATGATACATATCGCTTAACCACCCAAAGTCAAATGGATACCTTAGACGTAATATATGATAATATTCACTATTTAAACAATGTAAAAGCAAATATCGATACCGGTATTTTGATAGAAAACGATTTTTCTAAATATAATATTCAAAAGGCACTGATATCATTGAATGATTTGGAATTATTATCAAATATAATGCTGGAACTCAAAGAAAACGATATCGCAATGGATATCAGCTACCATACCAAAGAAAACAGTCTGAAAAAACTCTTATCATTAGTTCCAAAAGCATACATGCCAGATATTAAAGGACTGAAAACCAATGGAAAAGCAACTTTACAAGGTTTTGTAAAAGGAATTTACAACGATAAAAATTATCCTGCTTACGCTCTTGATTTTAACATCAAAGACGGCTATATCAAATATCCGGATTTACCGCAACCGGTCAAAGATATCAATGTGGTAACAAAAATTGACTTTCCGGGTGGTCATAATTTGGATAAAACCAAAATTGAATTACCTAAAATTCATTTTAACATAGCCGGTAATGCCGCAGACGGCAGAATGGCGATTTCAAATCCGATGACCGACCCGTATATTGATACTTATTTTAAATCCAAAATGGATTTGGCACAAATCAAGCAAGCCGTATATATGCCAGATGTCAATAAATTATCCGGATTGTTAGATGCAGAGATTAAACTCAAAGGACGAAACTCTGCCATTGAAAAACAAGATTTCAATAGTTTTGATGCAACGGGACATTTTGACTTAAACAATTTGCAATATATTTCCGATTCATTAGACTATGATGTCAATATCGGTACTGCTAAGTTTATAGTTACACCGCAAGCGCTAAATATCAAAGAGTTTAAAACCAAAATCGGGCAAAGTGACTTTGATCTTACCGGAAAAGTCAGCAACTATATCACCTATTTTTTGAAAAAAAATCAAGTTCTCAAAGCAGATTTTGATATGCACTCTCATTATATCAACCTCAATGAATTTATGACGGAAAACGAAAATTCTTCTCCTGAAAAAACACAAGACAGTTTAATCAGAATACCAAAAAATTTAGATATCGTTTTTAAGGCAACAGCCGATAAACTGCGCTACAAGGATATAGATCTTAACAATTTGAAAGGGACCATCGTCGTAAAAGATCAAAAAGCAAATTTAAAAACCGTTTTGACCAAAGCCTTCGGTGGTGATATCCAACTTGACGGTACTTATGATACGAGTGAAGAAACCGCTAAAACAGCTTTAAACGTCAAAATGCAAAAAGTAGCCATAAACGAAACAGCAAGCAAAGTAAGTATGTTGCAAAACTATACGCCTGTCATGCAAAAAATCAATGGTAATTTTTTCTCCGATTTGAATCTTAATCTTGCACTTGACCAACAAATGAATCCGGATTTTGCAACACTTGATGCTTCGGGGGTATTTAATACCGGCAATATCAGTATAGCCGGAATAAATGTGATTAGTAATATAGGTAAGATGTTGAAAATCAACGCTCTTAACAATCCTACAATAGATAAAATCAAAGCACAATTTGAAGTGCATAAAGGTCAAATGCACATAAAACCCTTCCAATTTAAACTCAATAATATTCAATCGGCATTGGAAGGCAATATTGGTGTAGATAAAAAAATAAACCTTGTATTGAACATGGATATGCCACGAAAAATGTTGGGCGGTAAAGCCAATGAGATTATCGGTAATTTGATCGGTAAGGTCAATGCTTTGGGTATAAATTTGGCTACGGCTGATATCATAAAAATGAAGTTTAAAATAAGCGGTGATTTTAACAATCCGAAAATCGTTCCCGTTATTGCCGGAACAGAAGGTGAAACGGTACAAGAAGTGGTAAAAGAAGCCGTAAAAGAAACAGTTGAAAAAGCGGTTGACGATGCCAAAGAAAAAGCCAAAGCCGAAGCTCGTAAACAAGCAGATAAAATATTGGCACAAGCTCAGGCTCAAGCGGACAAAATCAATGCAGAAGCCAAAAAAGCTGCTGATAAAATTCGCACCGAAGCCCGTAAACAAGCAGACGGCTTAATCAAAAAAGCCGGTAATGATCTTATCAAAAAAATGGCTGCGGAATCTTTGAGCAAAAAATTGATAAAAGAAGCCGACAAAAAAGCAAATCAATTGGAAACCAAAGCACAAAATCAAGCCAATTTGATTATGAAAAACGCGCAGGGAAAAGCTGATAAATTGATCAATGGTATTAAATAGATAAATAAGGAATGAAATACACAAGGTAGAGTCATTTTATAAAAAACCCATCTCTACTTGCTGGCATACATTTTTACATCATTTTCGCTAATTTCGTTTCCACCGAGAATAAATAGGCGTTCAACTACATTGCGCAACTCTCTGATATTGCCTGTCCAATCGTACTCTTGAAGCATTTTGATGGCTTTCGCATTAAATTTTTTGACCGGCATTCCTTGTTCACCGGCAATTTTTTTGGCAAAATGTTCAATCAAAAGGGGAATATCTTCGCGTCTCTCGTTCAATGACGGCACTTCAATGAGAATGACTGCCAAACGGTGGTATAAATCTTCACGAAAACGCCCTTCTGCAATTTCTTTTTTAAGATTCTTGTTGGTCGCCGCAACAACTCTTACATCCACTTTTATATCCTTATCACTCCCGACTCTGTTTATTCTGCTTTCTTGTAAAGCACGCAATACTTTTGCCTGTGCCGACAAACTCATATCCCCTACTTCGTCCAGAAACAAAGTCCCGCCGTTAGCTTGTTCGAATTTACCTTTTTTATCTTTGTAAGCCCCTGTAAATGACCCTTTTACATGCCCAAACAACACACTTTCGATCAATTCGGACGGAATGGCCGCACAATTGACTTCGACCATTGGTCCCCTGTTCCGGTTACTTTTTTGATGGATCCAGTGCGCAACCAATTCTTTTCCGCTACCATTACTACCGGTAATCAAAACACGCGCATCGGTAGGGGCAACTTTATCTATCAGTTCTTTGATGCGTTGCATTTTTTCAGACGCACCTATCATCTCGTATTTTTTGCTGACTTTCTTTTTAAGTTGTTTATTCTCAACGACTAACTCTTTATGTTCCAGAGCATTTTTTACCGATGTCATCAACCGGTTCAAATCCGGTGGTTTTGAAATATAATCAAAAGCGCCAAGTCGCATACTTTCGACTGCCGTTTCGATATCACCATGACCGGAAATCATAACAAAAGTTGTTTCCGGTTTTATTTTTTTTGTATCTTCGAGTACTTCTATACCATCTTTTTTAGGCATTTTTATATCGCACAAAACCAAATCATAATCATTTTGTTTGATATTTTCCAAGCCTTCTAGTCCATCGACCGCTTCATCGATCATATAAGTCTTATCCATCTGTTCCAATATGCGTTTCAAAACCCGTCTAATGGCAGCTTCATCTTCAATTATGAGAATTTTCTTCATTTTGTTTTAATAATTTATCCTAATTTGTGAATAATATAAATTTTTTGAGACAAATATAAGATTTTTTATAAATTCAGACACCGCAACTCAGTTATATCGTTTTAACTAAGAGCAAATGTTTTATGGTATCGAAATAAACTTTATTGTATCTAAATTCAAGCGTTTTTTAGACCATTTATAAACGGTTTTTTCCAATTGTCGGCGTTTTATACGCGGCAATCTTTTATGCCATTTAATCAGAATAATAGGCAAAGTGTCTTGTCGTTTAAAATCCGTATCGATTAAACTTCCCGCACTGATTTCGCTAATGTACGGAAAAAGCGTTTTGGCTTCCTGTGAAAATTGTTCAAAAGGTAATTTGTGTAAAGCTTTTTGTTGTTTCAGTTTGATGATTTCTTGCGTTAAACGTTTGATTTGTTCATCTTTATCCTTAATGGCATCTTTATTTTCTTTAAACAATTTGTCTAATATTTGCTGTTTGAGTTTTTCCGACAAATTGTGTTCTATTTTTTGTGTATTATCTGCCGATTGATAAACTTTTAATATTGCATCTTTAAAATCGGGGTTGTTTTGTAAACGTTGTTGCCATATTTCTATGGTATTTTGCGGTACAATTTCTCCCATCAAATAGACTTCTATTTCTTTGTCTCGGGGAAATACTTGACTTTTAATAATCTGAGCGCCTTCGTATTTGATATTCTTATCGACAAAAGCAGTTGCCGATCGTTTAAAAATTTCTTCGTTGTACATTTTGATAAATGACATAATACTGGGAATCATAACCAAAATAGCCAAAACATATATAAACCGGCTGATTCTTCTTCTTTTTTTAGAGTTGATATAATGTGCTACGGGGAATCTTAAATATTTGATAATCAAAAATGTAGCTAATGCAATAAAAAATGAATTGATAAGCAGTAAGTACATCGCTCCCGAAAAAAAGTGCATATTGCCCGTTGCCAAACCGAAACCGGCAGTACATAGCGGCGGCATCAATGCCGTTGCAATGGCTACGCCGCTAATCACGTTAAAAAAACCTTTTTTGGTCAGCGCAACTATTCCTGCCAGACCGCCGAAAAAGGCTATCATTACATCAAAAAAAGTAGGCGACGTGCGGGCTAACAATTCACTTGATTCATAAGCTAATGGTGAAATTTTGAAATAAACAAAAGATGTCAGGATACTCAAAGTAACCATCACCAAAAAATTGATACCTGATTTTTTGAAGGTGTCTATATCGTTGGTACCTATGGCAAATCCCGCTCCCATAATGGGACCCATCAAGGGTGAAATCAACATCGCTCCGATTACAACCGGCGTAGAATTGGCATTTAAGCCCACCGAAGCTATCATAATAGAAAAAATCAGCAGCCAAGCCGTATGTCCGCGAAAAGGAATATTTTCCAATATGGTTTGCCGGGTAAAGTCTTTATCGCTGTATTTTCGAATATTAAAAAGTTCTCTGATAAAATCAATGGCAACCTGCCAAAATTCTTTAAATTCTTTTTTGACAACTTTTTCTTTTTCATCAAAAACGACATTATCAGACTTTTGATTTGTATTATTGTTTTCCATAATGTTTGCTGTCCGGTATTAGATATGATTTTCTATATTACGAAAACATATCGTGAATTTTTTCAAAAAATGATTTTTCGGACTTACCCGGATTTGGTTTAAAATTGGGATGATCAAAATTTTTTATAAAAAATTCTTTTTGTTCTTTATCTAATTTTTTAGGCACCCAAATATTGACATTGATAAGCAAATCACCTGTACCGTATCCGTCTATATCCGGCACACCTTTGTTTTTCAGACGTAATATTTTGCCCGATTGAGTTCCCGGTTCCAGACGCAATTTGATTTTTCCAGATGGGGTTTCAATAATTTTTTCGGTACCTAAAACCGCTTCGGGCATACTGAGATACAAATCGTAATGCAAATTATTACCTTCGCGTTTAAAATTGTTGTCGCTCTCTTCTACCAGTTGTACGATTAAATCGCCGGCAATACCGTTGGTCCCGGGCGCTTCGTTTCCCTTACCGCCTACTCTCAATTGTACACCGTTGCGTACGCCCTTAGGTAATTTAATGCTGACGATATCTTCTTTGAGTATCATGCCGTTGGCATCAGAACCCGCACCGCGACTTTTTAAAACTTGTCCCGTTCCGCTGCAAACATTACAGGTGCCGGTTGTCTGCATGGCACCAAATATCGTATTGGTTACCCGAGTTACTTTTCCGGTGCCCTTACACTGATGACAAGTTTGGTAGGTTGTACCGGGGGCTTTAATCTTTCGTTTAATTTTTATCTTTTTTTCACCGCCGTTGATGATATCTTTTAAGGTAATTTTGAGTTTTACGCGTAAATCCGACCCTCTGTATCGCGGCGCCGTTCTCCCACCGGATCTAGCATAAGATGACCTAAAACCGCCACCGAAAATATCACCGAAAATATCACCAAACTGGGCAAATATGTCTTCCATATTGGTAAAATGCCCGCCTTCAAAACCGCCGGGACCTTCAAAAGCTTGATGTCCGAATTGATCATAACGTGCTTTTTTGTCGGGGTCCGATAAGACTTCATAGGCTTCGGCAGCTTCTTTAAATTTTTCTTCCGCTTCTTTGTCGCCGGGATTCTTATCCGGATGGTATTGTATGGCTTTTTTTCGATAAGCCCGTTTTATTTCAGCAGCGGTTGCATTCTTATCTACACCCAATATTTCGTAATAATCTCGTTTCATTTAGCCGTTAATTTTAATTACAAATCTATACTACCTACCGGTTACAACTTTTGGAAATCGAATATTTTTAGGTCCTAATTGATAGCCTTTTTCCACTATATCGATAATTTTGTTTATCATTTTTTTATCTTCAACCGGAACTTGCGCAATGGCTTCGTGAATATCGGGGTCAAAACTATCTCCTTTGCGTACCTCTATATCTTTTAAGCCTTCTTTTTCAAGAATTTTCTTAAACTTGTCATATATCAATGTAACCCCTTTAGCCATTTCATTCTCTTTATTTTTTGTCATTTCGGCAATAGCTCGTTCAAAATCGTCAAGAACAGGTAACAGATTCTTAATCACTTTTTCTGATGCCGTCTCAAACAATTCCAATTTTTCTTTAGCGGTTCGTTTGCGATAATTCTCAAATTCGGCATATAAACGCAAATACTTATCTTTCTCATCTTTAAGCATTTGCTCTAATTCTTTAACTTTTTCCGCTTGCTTATCCGTTTTATTTTTTTGTAACTTTTCAGTCGTTTTTTGCGATGCTTTTTGAGTTTTTATATTTTCTTTCGCTTTGGTTTCTTTTTTGGTTTTCTTGCTCATAATCTTTCGTTATTTGTTCTTCGGTAAAAGTCTTGCAAATATACTGCCAATAATTAAATCTGACAAATTGGCATTTTTGGTGAT
>JALVKK010000298.1 GCA_027033875.1 Flavobacteriales bacterium | reverse complement strand
CCGGTTTTCCGTTTGACAAATAGTTTATTTTACCGTCCAAATTGTGTCTATACAGTAACAATTGTTTGGCTAGAGATTGTTTTTGATGTTTTAACGAAACGTATTTATCAGCTTCTACTGTTTTTTCGGTAGGCAACAAATTTTTTAACACTTCGACGCTTTCGGTAATATGCCAGATGTACAGATGTGTACGATTGGTATGTTTCAATAATATTTGCGGCATTTTCCGATGTACTTTGATAATTATTGGTTATTTGGTGCGAGCTGACTGTTTTCGCACAAAATTACCAAAATATTTGTAGTAAAAAATTAAGTATCTTTGTTTTTTTTAAACCCAAGGTATTGCAACGACTCAGTTACATATTTTTATATCCGTTAATATTGTTGTTTTCCCGTTTAACTTTTTGGATACTGTATCGTATTGCCGATTTGCTGTACATCGTTATATATTACATTGCCGGATACCGCAAAAAAGTGGTTCGAAGAAATTTATTATTGGCTTTCCCCGATAAAAATGATAGCGAACGCAAAACAATTGAAAAAAAATTTTACCGTCATTTTGCCGATTTATTTATCGAGATGATTAAAGCTTTTCAGATGCGATTGCCACAAATGCAAAAACACTTTGTTTTTAATAATGTTGAATTGCTTAACAATTTGACAAGCGCCGGCAAAGACATCATTGTAGTAGGCGGACATTATGCCAATTGGGAATGGGTTTTTTCTTTGGCAGCCTTAACTAAAGCCTTTCCGATAGCGACATACCTCAAAATCAACAATCCGTATATTGAGAAATTTATGCTCAAAAATCGATCTCGATTTGGCGGTGAACTTATAGAGACCAAAAATTTGAGAAAAACCTTAAAAAAATATGTTTTTCAAGATCGCCGATTTATTTTAGGGCTTCTGGCAGACCAATCGCCTCAACGACACAAAGCAAAATATTGGCGTGCTTTCTTTGATACATCACCGGTTCCTGTTTTTACCGGTCCCGAAGAATTGGCAAAACAATATAATACCGCTTTTGTTTTTATGAAAATCAATAAATTGAAACGAGGTTATTATTCCGTTGATTTTGAGCTAATTACTGAAAACCCGACGGAATTTGAAAACTATGATTTAACGGATATTTACATTCAAAAATTGGAACAACAAATCAAGACCGAACCGTCATACTATTTATGGACACACAACCGGTTTAAACATTTGAATAAAATGCCTGCAAATAAAAAAGTTGTTGTAAAATAGCACAGAAGGTACCTCAGAAACAACAGAGCTTACAGACTATATGATCAATTTACAATTATCATCAGCTTTTTTGCGTATCTTTGCAGTCAATTCAACAGCGAAATTGTATGGCGATTATCAACAATATCAGAAACTTTTCCATTATTGCCCACATTGATCACGGTAAAAGCACACTGGCAGACCGTTTGTTGGAATATACCGGTGCGATAACCGATCGTGAAAAGCAAGATCAAGTATTGGACGATATGGATTTGGAACGCGAAAGAGGTATCACCATTAAAAGTCATGCCGTTCAGATGGATTATATATACAACGGCACATCTTATAAACTCAATTTAATCGACACCCCCGGACACGTTGATTTTTCTTATGAAGTGTCGCGTGCCATAGCTGCTTGTGAAGGAGCTTTGTTGATAGTTGATGCAGCACAAGGTATTCAAGCGCAGACCATATCCAATTTGTATTTGGCTTTAGAAAACGATTTGGAAATTATTCCGGTTCTCAATAAAGTTGATTTGCCCAGTGCCAAACCTTTGGAGGTAACTGACGAAATAGTCGATTTATTGGGCTGTGAGCCGGAAGATGTGATTTGGGCAAGTGCCAAAACCGGCGAAGGAATAGACAAGATACTTGCTGCAATTATCGAAAAAATTCCGGCACCGCAAGGCAATACGGATGCGCCATTGCGTGCTTTGATTTTTGATTCGGTTTACAATCCTTATCGCGGTATTGAAGTTTACTTCAGAATATTTGACGGAAAAATCAAAAAAGGCCAAAAAATACAATTTATGGCAACCGGCAAAACTTATGATGCCGATGAAGTAGGTTATCTCAAACTCAAACAATTGCCTAACCCGGAGATAACAACCGGCGATGTCGGATATTTGGTGTCCGGTATCAAAGATGCTCGTGAAGTAAAAGTCGGTGACACCATTACCGATGCACAATCGCCGACATCCAAACCGATTGAAGGATTTGAAGATGTAAAACCTATGGTGTTTGCAGGTATTTATCCGGTGGAAACCGACGAATACGAAGACTTGCGAACCGCTATGGAAAAATTACGCCTCAATGATGCCAGCTTGACTTTTGAACCGGAATCATCCGCAGCTTTAGGCTTTGGTTTTAGAGCGGGGTTCCTCGGTATGCTGCACATGGAAATTATCCAAGAACGATTGGAACGCGAATTTGATATGAATGTGATTACGACTGTTCCCAATGTGTCATATCACGCTTATACCAAGAAACATCCCGACAAACCGGTTATTGT
>JALVKK010000297.1 GCA_027033875.1 Flavobacteriales bacterium | reverse complement strand
GTTTCAGCACCTTTGATGATATACCGCCCGATTAAATCCGTTGCGGAAGTCTCTTCGTGACAGGCAACGGTCAATAATTTTTTTCCGAGTTTGTGAGCCATATATTCTACAAATCGCGATTTACCCGTACCTGTAGGTCCTTTGAGCAGTAAAGGTAATTTGTTCTCAAAAGTTTTTTCAAAAACTTCTATCTCTTTGAATACGGGTTGGTAATACGGTGCTTTCATATTAAGTTGAAAGTTAAAAGTTTGAAAGTTGAAAGTTAGGAAGAATATTTGATTTAGCGGTTATAATTGATAAAGAGATTGCCGATACCGGCAATCTCTTAAATAAATAGATCAATAAAATACGAAGATTTACGATTCCAAAGCTTCGTCAGTCGGTAAACCGTATTTGATAAAATCAATGATAAAAAGGATAATACCGGTTGACAAAATAGTTGCTCCTAAGATTAATACCCAGAAATGTATTTGAATTTTATTTTGTACTTGTCCGAAATCGTATCCGAGCATTCTTTCAAGGTACGCTTGCGCTACTCCGGCAGCTGCAAAAGCCGATACCATAATAAATATACCGACATTTGACAACCAGAAAGCCATACGTCCGCGAGCGTGATCATAAAATTTTCGTCCGGTCAAATTAGGCATAGCATAGGTCATCATTGCAAAAACTATAGAAGCATAAGCACCCCAGAATGCCAAGTGTCCGTGCATAGCCGTTACCAGTGTACCGTGTGTATAGAGATTAGTTTGTGGTAGGGTATGAGCCAAACCTAAAACACCGGCACCCAAAAATGCAACAATGGCAGCCGCTAAGGTCCAAGTAACAGCCAATTTATTCGGGTGTTTTTTCTCTCCTTTGCGATACATATTCAAAGCCCACAGAGTCATAGCCAAAAATGCCAATGGCTCTAAGGAAGAAAAGATACCGCCAACGATTAGCCAGATTTTGTGTACCCCAACATAATAATAGTGGTGTCCGGTTCCGAGAATACCTGACAAGAATGTCAAACCGATAACAACGTATAGCCATTTTTCAATAACTTCGCGATCCACACCGGTCAGTTTAATCAATAAGAAAGCCAAAATACCTCCCATGATTAACTCCCAAACGCCTTCAACCCAAAGGTGAACAACCCACCAACGGAAGAAAGAGTCTAAAACTTGACTGTCAAAACTGATCATACCGGGCAAGTATAAAACAGCTGCACCGGCTAATCCGCCGAATAATACCCAAACGGTAGTCGATTTTTTTCTACCTTTAAGAATAGTCATCAGCAAGATGACCAAGAACAAAATCACATCAATGGCAACCAGCCAATCGAGTTCGCGTGGTATTTCCAAAAATTTACGTCCTTCCCAGATATTAAAGTGGTATCCGGCCAGAGCAGCAACACCAACTAAAGTTAAAGCAATAAGTTGCGCATAAGCTAATTTGGGTTTCCAAAGTTCGGTTTCGCTTTCTTCGGGAATAATGTAGTAAGCCGCTCCCATAAAACCGGAAATCAACCAAACTACCAAAGTGTTTAAGTGAACAGTGTGAGCCGAATTAAAAGGAATCACATTGTGTAAACCGTCATAACCCAAGCGGGCAAATCCCATGATAAAGCCATAAGTCAATTGTATGGTGAGCAGTAGCATTGATAAAGCCCAAAACCAATAAGCTACTTTTTGTGTTTTATATTTCATAATTGCGAGATTTTTTAGTTATTAGATTTCATACGATCTACCGCCAAAGGCGAGATTTTTTTATCGACATTTTCAAAGCCGTTTAAGTTCAGATTGCTGATCCATTTAAAGAAAGCAATCATATCATTGGTATCTTGATCGTTCATACCGTAAGCTACCATTTTACGTCCGTTCGGTTGCCAAGCTGAAGTTGATTGCAGTACGGCACGCACGTATTCTTCGCCACGACGTTCGATAACGTTGGTCAATTCGGGTGCATAATATGCACCTTCACCCATAATTGTATGACAGCCCATACAATTGTTTTTCTCCCAGATATGTTTACCTCGGGCTACATCTTCGGGAATATTTGTTTGAACTTGTTTTAACGAATAAACCGTTAAGCCGATAAAAATGGCAAAAGTTACAAACGTTCCCACTAAAAAGAAAATTTTAGCTTGTTGTTTTGTTAACATAATTGAAAATTTTGGTTAGTAAAAGAACTTATTTAAAAGACTTTTTTGTCCTCTAAATCTCAAAGATAGGTTTTATTTTTTTTAAATAAAATGACAAGTGTCAGAAAAATAAAAATTTAACATATTATCCGGCTGAAAATATTTATCAAAATCAATCTTTTGATAAATCATAAATTAATAAAATTAAAGTCAACAAAAAGAAAAAGACCGTTACGTACAAAACATAGTTCATGTAAGGCCAGCCTACAAAACTGCCAATTGATGCTATCAAACCCAATTGTAGAGTAGCTGCTAATGAAAATTTTACTTTTTTAGTCATAGCTATATTATTCTTATTCAAAAATAAACAATTTTCAAAACATAAAAAAAGCCGTCCGT
>JALVKK010000296.1 GCA_027033875.1 Flavobacteriales bacterium | reverse complement strand
AAATCTGAAATCTGAAATCTGAAATCTGAAATCTGAAATCAAAAAAAGCCTTATATTTGTTTGCTTAAACCACCTAAGCATCATATTTTGAAACCAAGAAAAATTGTTATTACCGGCGGTCCAAGTACCGGCAAATCAACTGTCATCAACGAATTAAAAAACAGACTCTTTGCCTGTTTTGATGAAGTTTCACGCGATATTATCAAAGAAGCTCAAAAGGAAGGTATCGAACAACTTTTTTTGACAGATCCTTTACTGTTCAGCCGAAAATTGCTCGAAGGGCGCGTAAAACAGTACCGGGACGCTGACAACATCAACGAACCGGTTATCTTTTTCGATCGTGGCATACCCGATGTCAATGCCTACTTGAGATACAGCAAACAAGCTATTCCCGAAGAATTTGAAAGCATAACCCGCAAACACCCTTATGATCGGTTGGTATTTATCATGCCGCCTTGGGACGAAATCTATACCAATGATGCCGAACGTTACGAAAGTTTTAATCAAGCACAACTGATTCATAATAAGTTGGTTAATTATTACAAAGAATTAGACTATTATTTGATTTTCGTTCCATTCGGGCCGGTTGAAAAACGGGTTGATTATATCTTGGACAGTCTCAAAAAATATACATAATTGGCAACAGCCTTACAAATATTACAACAATATTGGGGATATGACAACTTTAGGCAACCACAAGAAGAAATTATCAATGATATTGCAGCCGGAAAAGATGTCATAGGCATTTTACCTACGGGAAGCGGCAAATCTGTCATCTATCAAGTTGCAGGATTACTATTGGATGGTATTACAATTGTCATTTCACCTTTAATCGCATTGATAGAAGATCAAGTTGCCGGACTTAATCGTCGCGGTATCAAAGCCGTTGCACTTACCGGCTATCTGAATTTCAACGAACTCGAACGCCTGTTGGACAATGTTCAATTCGGAAACACAAAATTTGTATTTTTATCTCCCGAACGTTTGCAAAATGACTATTTACAAAGACGCTTATCACGTATGCCTATCGGCTTGATAACCGTTGACGAAGCACATTGTATTTCGGAATGGGGACACGATTTCAGACCTTCCTATACCAAAATTCATTTGCTTCGCGAAATATTACCCGGAATTCCCGTTTTGGCCTTGACGGCAACAGCCAAAAAGAATGTCGTCAAAGATATTGAAACCTATCTGGAACTTCGACAACCTAAAATATACAGAACTTCGGTTGTTAGAGAGAATATTGCTTACAAAGTCGTACGTACAAATCAGAAAATCAACGCTTTAATAAATCATCTAAATAAAGACCAAAGCGCAATCGTCTATGTTAAAACCCGAAAAAAAACCTACCAATATGCCAAATATGTTGCTCAACAAGGTTTTAAAACCGCCTATTTTCACGGTGGAATGTCTTATGAAGAAAAACAAGCAAGTTTAGACGACTGGCTTCAAAATAAAACCCATATCATGTTTGCGACAACCGCATTCGGAATGGGAATTGACAAACCGGATGTTCGACAAGTATTGCATTTGGATTTGTCCGATTCGTTAGAAAATTATGTACAAGAATCCGGTCGTGCCGGTCGCGACGAAAAACCGTCGGAAGCCATCATTTTTGTCGATGACGAAGATATGAAGTATTTTGACCGTAAATATCTGAATTTAATTCCGGATATCGATTATATCCAAAAAGTCTATAAAAGTTTGTATAACCATTTTTACATAGCCAAAAACGAAGGTAAAGATTTGGAAGTCAATCTGAATTTTTTAGATTTTTGCAAGCGTTTCAATCTCGATATTTCACAAACACTCAATGCCATACAAATATTGGAAGCCGAAGAAATTATCAAAACCAAACAAAGTCGCAGATATATCCCGACAGCCAAAATTTTAGTCAGCCAACCCGAAATTCGTTCATACGTTAATAACAAACGTGCTGGCTATCAAATTATTGATTATTTTATCAGAAGTTTTACGGATATTTTTTATATACACACTAACGTAAACCTCAATAAAATAGCCGATAAAACCGAATTGTCTCCGGAACAAATAAAACAAAACTTAATTGAATTATCTAAAAGACAAATTATTGATTATCAACCGGCTGGCGATATATTTATCATAAATTTTTTAGAATCTTACGATAAAGACTTGTTTTTATTCCACCGCAAAAAAATTCAGCAACGCCTCAAACTAAAAAAAAACAGACTTCAAAACGTATTGAGCTATATCAACAACAAAAACAAATGTCGAAGTGTGTTTTTAGCCGAATATTTTGAAGAAGAAAATATTGAAGAATGTGGGGTTTGTGATGTTTGTTTGTCAAAACAAAATAAACTGTCAGAACAAGAAATTTTACAAAAAATAATTATTATGCTCCGAAAGCAATGTTTGACCGGACACGAAATACAACAGGCATTTCACATCGGAATTGAACCATATTTGGACAAATTGATTGAAAATAATAAAATCGTCCTTTCAAGCGAATTTAGGTATTGTTTAAAAATATAATACAAAATCTTTAAATCTTGACATTAAAGAAAAACATAAAATTATTCAACAAAAAAGGAATCTTAAAGTTTATTATGAATATAAGTTGCTGGCAAAAGATAGTGCTTTTGAAAAAGCGGCTTTAAACCTAAAAGCAAAATATGTTGTAAAATATGATATTATGAATGATATGCAAATTTCAAAAGAGTTTATGAGTATTTTTTCAGAACTAACAATAAGTTTATTGTTATGGACCTATTTTAGAGAATTAGTAAATAATACTATTTATAGAATGGGTATGTCACCATTAGTACTTCCTATGAAAAGAATATAAATTGCCCAATCAATAGTTTGTTAAACATTGATGTAATTGGTTGAAAATCAAATAAATAATCAACGATAATGTTTGTTTTGTAACTTTATTATTTTCAATAAATTAGTATTCGTAGCAAAATTATTACATTTATTTAACCATAATCATGTCCGAGTTTTTTGGGGCTAATACACCGGAGACGAAAAAGTATTGATAAATTAATGTTATTATTGAAAAATCTTTTTAGCAAAAATCAAACATAATTACAAGAAAAAAAACGGAGAAAGAAAAAAATCCCCTGTTTTTAATATTAATCAAGTTTTTATTTAAGAAATTTGATTATATTTAGTGTCAAATTATAAAAATCAACAACTATGAAAATTTATGATGACAAACACATTAAAAACGTAGCGTTTGTTGGCGCCCACGGAAGCGGCAAGACCACGCTTGCCGAAACTATGTTATTTGAAGCCGGTTTACTCAACAGACGTGGAACCATAGAAGCAAAAAACACGGTTTCCGATTTTGCAGATATTGAAAAAGAAAGACAAACTTCTATTTTTGCCACCCCTTTACATACGGAATGGCGTAATTACAAAATAAATATTATTGACACACCCGGACTAGATGATTTTATAGGTGAAATTGTTTCTGCCATGCGTGTTTCAGAAACCGCCTTAGTAGTAGTCAACGGCCAACACGGTGCCGAAGTAGGGACGGAAATTATTTGGAATTACATAGGTCGTTTTCACAGACCGACTGTTTTTGTAATCAATCAAATAGACCACCCGGGATTTAAATTTGACGAAGCATACAACAGCATCGTTGAATTAGCCGGTAAAAATGCCATTAAAATTCAATTTCCTCACAAAATGCCCGATGGTCGTCAAGCCATTATCGATGTATTAAAAATGAAAATGTATGTTTTCGGACCCGAAGGCGGCAAACCCGAAAAACACGATATCCCCGATGAACATAAAGAAATGGCGGAAATGCTTCACAACGAACTGGTTGAAAAAGCAGCTGAAAATGATGAAGAATTGATGGAATTATTCTTTGACAAAGGTACCCTCAATGAAGATGAAATGAAAACAGGTATCAAAAAAGGTATGCTAAACCTTGAATTGTTCCCTGTTTTTGTCGTATCGGCACTTAACGATATGGGTAGCGGACGATTAATGGGCTTTATCGATAACGTAGCTCCTTCAGCCATTGATATGCCTGCCGAACAAAGTTTGGAAGAAGAAATCATTGAAACCAAAGCAGACATCGATCCTTCAATATTTGTTTTCAAAACCAAATATGAACCCAATGTCGGTAAAATTACCTATTTTAAAGTCAAATCCGGTGAAATCAAAACCGGTGATAAATTGATAAACAGTCGAACAGGTGAATCGGAAAACCTCGGACAACTCTATATTATCAACGGTAAACAACGCGAAGCCGTAGAAAAATTAGTTGCAGGTGATATCGGTGCGGTGATAAAACTCAAATCAACGGAAACCGGTGATACATTGCATCATCCCGATCATAAAATCACGTTTAAACCTATTCAATTCCCTGCGCCTCGTATCAGAAAAGTCGTTAGAGCAAACAATAAAAATGAAGAAGAAAAATTACAAGAAGCGCTCAAAAAAATACACAGTCAAGACCCGACGGTCATCGTTACTTACGACAAGGAAATGAAACAACAAATTTTATCTTGTCAAGGTGAATTGCATTTGGCTATTGTTGATTGGATTTTGCAAAAAGAATACGGTATCAAAGCTGAATTTGACAAACCGCGCATCTCGTATCGCGAAACGATTCAACGTGCCGCATCGTCCAGTTACAGACATAAAAAACAATCCGGTGGTGCCGGACAGTTCGGTGAAGTACACCTAAAAATCGAGCCTTACTACGAAGGTATGCCTGATCCGGATAGCTTCCCCGTCCGCGGTAAAGAAGAAGAAGACTTGTCATGGGGTGGAAAATTGGTGTTTATAAATTCCATCGTAGGTGGTGTGATTGATGCCCGTTACTTGCCTTCAATCAAAAAAGGTATTTTGGAAGTGATGGAATCCGGTCCGTTGACCAAATCGCCCGTACGTGATGTGCGCGTAATTGTTTATGACGGCAAAATGCACCCGGTTGATTCCAATGATATCTCATTCAAAATAGCCGGCGCCAATGCTTTCAAGCAAGCCTTCTTAGATGCCAATCCCAAACTTTTGGAACCTATCCAAGAAGTAACCGTCAAAATGCCCGAAGAAATGATGGGTAACGTTATGACCGATTTGCAAGGCAGACGCGCTATCATTATGGGTATGGAAACCGCCGGAAAATATCAAAAAATAAATGCCCGTGTTCCTCTGGCGGAAATGTATCGTTATTCGACAACTTTACGTTCCCTGACACAAGGACGAGGTACTTATACTTCCGAATTTTACGGCTACGAACTCGTACCGCAAAATATTCAAGAAGAATTGATTAAACAAAACAAAAAAGAAGAGGAATAGTTTTTCATATTTATTATTATTATACAAAAAACAGCCCGAAAATTCCGGGCTGTTTTTTTTAGTTTTGATTTTTGTTATAGACTATCTACCAATAGTCATGATGTATGAAATACGCTCTTTCGACTATTTATTATAGTGCGAAATATAATTCCAAATTTTAGTTATCAAATGCGCTCTGTCTATACCGCGAACATTGTGTTTGGCAGCAGGATACAAATAAAAATCTATCTGCACATTTTTTTTAACGGCTTCGCGGTGCAAAGCTATATCATGTTGCGGTACGACAACATCGTCTTGATAGCCGTGTATGGTCATCAAATGTCCTTTCAGATTTTGAATTTTGTTTAAGATACTTGTTTCTTTAAAACCTTCGGGATTCTGTTGAAAACGATCCATATAACGTTCACCGTACATCACTTCATACCATTTCCAATCCGTAACCGGTCCGCCTGCAACGCCTGTCGTAAATACGTCCGGATAGGTGGTCATTAGCGACAAAGTCATAAATCCGCCGAAACTCCAACCGTGTACGGCAATTCTATGAGTATCAACATAAGGTAGGGATTTTAAATAATCAATACCGTGCATTTGATCTTTCATTTCAATCCGTCCCAAATGCCGGTGAATGACACTTTCAAAAGCAAACCCGCGATGTACCGAACCATGTCCGTCCACCGTAAAAACAATATAACCTTGTGATGCTATCCAAGGCATCCAAAGCGCCGCGCCTCCCATCCAACTGTTTACGACCAATTGGGCATGTGGTCCACCGTAAACATAAACCAATACCGGATATTTTTTTGTCGGATCAAAATCTGCCGGCTTAAACATTCGGGCATATAGTTTATCACCGTATTCCCCCTTAATTGTAAGCAACTCAGGTATGGGATTGATTGCATAATCTTTTACCGGATTTTCAGCTTTCAGCAATAGTTTATTTTGTTTACAATCAACATCTTGCAAATAAATATCACGTGGTGTATCGAGATTGGAAAATATATCAATATACCAAGTTTTTGCATCATTCATCAAGATATAATGTTGTCCTTGTTTTGGGGTTAAAGTCGTCATTTTACCGTTGTGCGTATTGACTTTAAACAATTTGCTGTCGCGCGGATCTTTGCCGGTTCCGGTGATATAGACATATTTTCCGTTTTCGGAAAAACCCAAAATATCGGTTGTTACCCATTTATTATGAGTCAATTGTTTAAGCAATTTGCCATCGGTATTGTATTTGAACAAATTCATATAACCGTCGCGTTCGCTCAACCAAATAAATTGATTGGCAGTATCGGAAATAAAAAATGCCGGATGTTCGGGTTCGACCCATTTACGATTGGTTTCTTCAAACAAAGTTTTGATAAAATCACCGGTACGGGCATCGTATTTGTTAAACCACATATGATTTTGATCACGATTGACCTCTGCTAAATAGATATATTGTTCTTCTTTGTGTCCGTTGGGTTGCCAAGTCAAATTGGTAACATAATGTTCCTTACCGGCAGCTTTAAACAATTTTAGATAAATGGTTTTTTTATGATTCAAATCATAAATGCCGACAGCCGGTTCTTCACTACCCAGACCGTTCATAGGATACTTAATATCGTGCAATTTTGCCGGCGTAACCGAAACATCTACCAGCGGATAGGCTGCAACATGGCTCTCGTCTTTTTGATAAAACGCCAATTTATCACCTGTCGGCGACCAAAAAGTTCCTTTTGTAATGCCAAATTCGCTACGTGCAATAGCTTGCCCGCTTACGATATTCTTATTGTCGTTGACTACAACCGGAATTTTAGAATCATCGAGATTTGCCAAATACAAATTGTTATCAATCGTATAAGCCAAATGTTTGTTGATATAACAATAATCAAAATTTTCCGCTGTTTCGGGATAGGTAATTTTTGCTGTTTGTCCCGTATTGTAATCGTACAAAATTTTGGCATAATCTTTATCAAAAATCAAATGCTGTTCTGTGGCTAATTCTATATAAGGTAAACGTTTCAAATCTTTAATCGCTTTGGACAAATCCGACAGACCTACACTCGTCTGACCTTGATCTAGCGCATTTTTAATAATGATTTTATCACCGTCATTATACATATAATCATCGGTTCTTTTTAACCATTGCAAATTACGTAAGGATTTGGGGTACAAACCTTTGTAATAACCCAAAACCGCATCTTTTAAAGTCAATTCTTTTTGTTGCGCTCCGACTTGCCAAGCCAAAACAAAAAGTAAAATGTATAAGTGTTTTTTCATTTTCAGTTTTTTTTTAATTAATATTTTCAGTTTTGTGCAAATTTAGTGATTTAATTTTGTTGAAAGCTGTAAATTGCCAAGTGCGTCTCTACTTGATACCGGCTACTTGCTACTAAAACATTCAACATTACAAACTTTATAAACATTCAACTCACTTTTACAGCTCTGAGCATTTCTCTTTTTCCGGGCGGTCCGGGCAAACGTTCTACTGCAAAACCGACTGCTTGCATAGTTCTACGCACACTGCCTTTTGCCGAATAGGTTACCAAAACCCCGTTTTTATTCAATGCCATATACATTTTTTCAAAAAGCTTTTCTGTCCACATTTCCGGTTGTTTATCCGGCGCAAAGGCGTCAAAATAAATCAAATCAAAACACGTACCAACCTCATAATCGAGCAAATCAATTTTATTTTTGTACAAAACGAAAGTTTCGGTCAAAGCTATTTTTTGTTGCCAAGGCGCATCGTGCAATTGTTTAAACATTTGTCTTAATTCTATTTCCTTATAATTATTGATTTCTTTGATAATCCGTTGCGGCAAAGGATATTTTTCGAGCGATTCGTAATAAATTTTTCTTTTATCTTTGAGATGTGCCATATAGGTCAACAATACATTTAATCCGGTACCGAACCCAACCTCCAAAATACGAATCTGAGATGTTGTAACATATTGATAACCGGCTCTTATAAAAACATATTCCGATTCTGTTTTTGCACCGAATTTTGAATGGTAAGTTTCGTTCATTTCCGGCAAATACAGACTTTTTGACCCGTCTCCGGTTGTAATCGGCTTAATATCTATCATAAAAAAACAACAAAATTTTGATTATTTTTAAGAATAATTAATTCGAAAGTATAAAAATATATAAAAAATGTGATAATTTTTATATTGATATTGATTTATTGAAAATAGATAATGATATTGCAATATTCTTAGTTTTTTTAATTATTTTTTTGTAAATTTGTAAGAACTTAATAATTCAAAACTATGACAGCAGATCTCAAAACCAAGTTTATTATCGAAAAAATAAAAGAATCCAAGCTCTCTAAGGCAGATTTTTCTCATCTTGTTTTCGGGAAGTTGTTTTCGGACCACATGTTGGTTGCAGATTATTTCGATGGTACATGGCAAACGCCCAAAATTATACCATACCAAGCATTGCCTTACGAACCTTCTGCAAAGGTTTTTCACTACGGACAGGCTGTTTTTGAAGGCATGAAAGCGTATAAAGATACAGCCGGAAATGTTTTTTTGTTCAGACCCGAAGAAAATTTTAAACGTATCAATCAGTCGGCAGAACGATTGGGCATGCCGTCTATTCCCAAAGAATATTTTATCGATGGTATCAAAGAATTGATAAAATTAGATAAAGATTGGATTCCGACCGGTATGGGGGAATCATTGTATCTCAGACCTGTCTATATCGCGACTGAAAATGCTGTTGCCGCATCACCCTCAGATTCTTACCGTTTTATGGTAATAACCTCACCTGCTGCCAAGTATTATTCCGGTGATGTCAAAGTAAAAATCGAAGATCGTTACAGTCGTGCTTGTGACGGTGGCGTCGGGTATGCCAAAGCAGCCGGAAACTATGCCGCTCAATTTTATCCGACCGAAAAAGCCAAAAATGAAGGTTTTCAACAAATTATTTGGACAGATTCCGGACAACACAAATATTTGGAAGAAGCCGGAACCATGAATATGTTTTTTCGTATAGGCGATAAACTTTTGACTGCGCCGACCATTCCCGAAAGTACTCGTATTCTACCCGGTGTTACCCGTAAAAGTATTATCCGGCTGGCTACCGACCACAATATCGATGTTGAAGTACGACCTATTGAAATAAAAGAAGTAATTGAAGCTGCCAAAAACGGTCAATTAAAAGAAATTTTCGGTGCGGGTACAGCTGCTACCGTATTGCCAATTGTCGGACTTAAATACAAGGATTATTACACGGATTTGCCAAAACCGGATAAAAGCTATGCCGATTTCTTAAAAAACAAAATTATGGATATTCAATACAATCGTGCCGAAGATCCTTACGGCTGGCGAATAAAAATCGATTAGTTTATATTGTACTGATACATAAAAAACCTTCGAAAATGTTCTCGAAGGTTTTTTATTGATACTAAGTATATTTTTTAAAAATCAGCCTTATTCAATATATCTTTAAACTGCATTTTGAGATCTTGCGAAGCATCGTATATCATTTGTTCACTCGTTGGAAATTGAATACGACGTTCTTTCAAAAACTTAACATATTCATCGCGAATGGCACGTTGGTCTCCTGATTGAGTAGCATAAACGTGGTTAAAAACAAACTTACTTTGCAAAGGAAAATTATCGACCAATTGCCCGTTGTGATTATTGGTAATCTCAGCTTGAGCCGTAACCTGAGCTTCCTTGTATTGTTGATATAAATGTAGATTACTTCGCACTTTAATCATACGTGGAATTTTGATGGCATTACCCAAACTGTCCCTGACAATATTGCCGTTTGCATCTTTTTGATATGTATAACCGTCTTGAATGGTTTTTTCTTCAACCACTTCCTTCTCACGGTCTTGATCCGGTGAAATATTGATTTGTTTAAACTTCAAATTTATCGTATAATCATAATATTTTCCGGTTAGTTTTTTATTGTGATAAGCAACCCAAAAATTATCGGCGCCGTACGAACTGAAATTGAGCAATTCGTCCTCCAATTTTTTAGGAATGACCTTATCCGTTTCATTAGAAATCTTAACAAAAGCATAAGTCGTACCTCGCTCATGAGCTTGTTGCATCAATTGAGATACATCTTTATATCCGGTATCAATTCTATCCAGTTCATCTAGTAAATCATAGGCTTGTCTAACATCGGACTTATTATTACTGTAAAGCAAAATTTTAGCTTTTTTATACAAATGTTCAACCAAATGCTTCTTAGCATCTAATATACGTGATGTATAATCTTGAAAACTGAAATTGACTTGCTTATTTTGCTTTAACAAATATAAGGGCAAAACGGGTTTGATTTTTTCTTGACGAGTATCTAACAATAAATACGTATCATAGATTTGTCGCCACTTATCAGGATTGGGATCTTTGGTCAATTTATCAATCAAAGCCAAATCACGACTAACGGCTTTGTCATAGCTTTCTTTAAGTAGTGTTACATACTCATCGGCACTCTTTTTTCCTTTTTTAATCTTGATTTTTTCGATGGACATATCTATAGCTCTATCGTAATTTCCACCGTAAACCGCTTGCTGTATTTCTTTAACATTACCGCAAGATGCTACTAAAATCAATAAAAAAGTTAAACTTAAAAATGTAATTTTTTTCATCAGTTTATGTTTTATGTATTATTAATATCAGATGTAAACTTTGTTAATAATAATCGTTTTAATACCTGATTTGTTTATTCAAGTTCAAATATAATACCATTTGTTCAAAAAAACAAAAAGTCCCGATTGAAAACATCAAACAGGACTCGAAATAAGATAAATGTCAAGGCATCATATTGATTGCCACGAAATTCTTATGACTTAGAAATAGAATACCAAGTCTATGGACAAATGTTTGGGAATGATTTTAGCTTCTTTTGATTTTAATATATCAGTAAAGCCGAGGTGGTACGATAATCCCAATCCGACACTGCCGAAATCCAAATCATATTCGGCTCCGGCTCCTGCCATAAAAGTGGTTCCGAAAGCATTTATTTGATCTTTTACATCTACTTCCGCTCCGCCCGATTTGGATTTGGCGGCAACATTCAAATCAAATGTACCACCGAAAAAGCCGGTAATATGTACATTATCCGTTACTTCTTTACTTCTTAATTTTAAAGCCAAAGGTATCTCCAAAGTCGTAACGCTCATATCTGTACCGGAAGTGTCAAAAGATTTGCTGTGAATCAAAAAACCGGAATGTACATAATAATTGCCTGCAAAACGGTAATCAGCCAACAAACCGCCTTTCCAACCCAAACCGCCGGACCCGTCTTTATCGGTTACCCATTTGTCACCGGCATCTTTGTTCACATGTTTATTGAAATTAATCGTAGGTGCCAGTGTTAAACCGATTTTAAAATCTTGTGCCAAGCTTGTTAAACCTATCAAAAAGACTAACAATACAACAATTTTTTTCATATCTTTATATTTTTAATGATTTGCTTTGTAAAAGCAAAGATGCAATTTTTTTTAATATAAAGCAAATGGACTGGAAAAATGCCATAAAACAATTCAAATTATACTTAAAACTCGAAAAACAGCTTTCCGGTAACAGCATTTCGGCTTATATCAACGATGTAAACAAACTCCATAATTTTGTTTCGAGCTACAATGAACAAGTTTTGCCCGAACAAGTTGATACGGCAATGATTCAAGATTTTATCTACCGATTATCAGATTTGGTTTCACCTTATACACAAGCCCGCTTGATTTCAGGTTTACGACTGTTTTACAAATTTCTAATGCTGGAAAATATCGTTGATTCCAATCCGCTAGATTTGATTGAATCACCCAAATTAAGTCGCAAACTGCCCGATGTACTCAGTTTGGAAGAAATAGACCGTATGATTGCTGCTATTGATTTATCAAAACCCGAAGGCGAACGCAATCGCAGCATAATAGAAACACTTTACGGCTGCGGTTTGCGAGTTTCCGAATTGGTCAATCTGAAACTTTCGGATTTGTATTTTGAAGAAGGCTTTATCAAAGTTACCGGCAAAGGCGACAAACAACGTTTTGTGCCGATAAGTGATTACACCCAAAAATACATCAATATATATATCAAACATATCAGAAGTCATCAAAAAATCGATGCTGCATTTTCTGATATCTTATATCTAAACAGACGTGGCAAACAATTAACCCGCGTGATGATCTTTCATATCATCAAAACATTGATAAAAAAAGCAGGTATAGAAAAAAATATCAGTCCGCACTCTTTGAGACATTCATTTGCGACACATCTGCTCGAAAACGGCGCCGACCTCAGAAGTATTCAATTGCTATTGGGACATGAAAGCATCACGACTACCGAAATATACTTACATCTGGACAAACAAAAACTACACGATACTTTAAAAAAATATCACCCGCGTGCTATTGAATGATTGTGGTTATATCTGTTTCATTTGTTATTTTCACGTTTTGATTATTGCAACAACATACCAATTTTTATTAGTAAAAAAAACAGAACCGGTGCAAAAAGTGCAAAATAACAAACTATTTATGTACATCTTCGGCAGGTTCCAAGATTTTAATGGGATTTACAATTTATCTTAACCTATTCCGCCTATATATCAATCGAAAGTATAGCGAAGTGAAAAAGCACCGCCGTCACCAAAAAAACCAGATGAACCTATCAGATTGAAATAAGGTTTCCAATCTACTCCCAGTGCAATTGGGACTCTGCTAAATTCATATTCCAAACCTATAATGCCATCTGCACCTATGACCATATATTTGCCGGTAGAATGCCGGGTATAACGAGCATCATAACTCCCGATATGCGCACCAAAACCATAAAACCAAAAAAAATTCAGACTCCTACCGACCGGTTGATGTCTTTCAATCAATCCCGTAAGCAACAAAGCTTTCCAAGGTTTTGACAAAATGACTTCGACAGCAGTCGAATTTCCGACAAAATTCTTATAATTGATACCACTGTATATACCACCACGCAAACCGACTGCTTGAACATAATTTTGTGCCGAAACAGAAATTGACAATAACAATATAGCTGTTATCAATATGGGCAAAAATATTTTTCTTTCAGATTTCATATAAACATTTTTTTTAGTAAACGAAAAAATAGCAATTATCATATAACAAATCGGATTTTTTTATTCAAACGAGTTTGATTTATGGATTTTTGGTATAAATTTTGCGGTAATTTTATAAAAAATTAATAACTTTGCATCACAAAACGGGGTCGATTGGATTTGACAGCAAGATCCATTGACAAGTAAGCATGCCGAGCGCTGATACACAGCTCGTAAATCTCATGTATTGAACCCAATAAACGGCGAATCTAACTTCGCTCTTGCTGCCTAATCCTGAATAACAGTAAGGATTGCGCCACGTTCCGACAAGGTCGGAAGGCAAGAAGTTCCTCGAAAGCCTTGACTTACGGCGTTCGGTTCAGGGGCTTCGTAAAAGTAAGTATAGGTATCAATCGGCTTCGGATTTATACCGAAATTTGAGAAGCTAAGCTTTGAATCGCCGGTCTGCGGGCAGTTCAAAGTCGAAAAACAAACGCAGACTAAGCATGTAGAAAGCCTGTGAGTGGCTTGTTTGGACGAGGGTTCGATTCCCTCCGACTCCACCAAACACAAAAGCGTCCGGACAAAGTCCGGACGCTTTTGTGTTTGAAAAAATAACGTATCAAACCGCAACTTTTGCTTTGATATGCGGGTGCGGGTCATAATTCGTCAATTCAAAATCTTCGTATTTAAAATCAAATATACTTTTAACTTCCGGATTGATTTGCATTTGAGGTAAAGAACGCGGCTTACGAGTCAATTGCAATTTTACTTGTTCAAAATGATTGTTATAGATATGCACATCTCCAAACGTATGAATAAATTCACCGTATTGCAAACCGGTTACTTGTGCCATCATCATCGTCAATAAAGAATATGACGCGATATTAAAAGGCACTCCTAAAAACACATCGGCACTGCGTTGATACATTTGACAGGATAATTTGCCGTTGGCAACATAAAATTGAAAAAACGCATGACAAGGTGGTAAAGCGGCTTTGCCTTCGGCTACATTTTGTGCAAAACTCTTAGATGTATCGGGCATAACCGAAGGATTCCATGCCGAAACCAACATCCGGCGACTATCGGGATTGTGTTTTAAAGTTTCGACAATTTGAGCAATCTGATCTATGCCGTCGTTGTTCCAATTTCGCCATTGCGCACTGTAAACCGGTCCCAAATCACCGTTTTCGTCAGCCCATTCATTCCATATTCGCACGCCGTTTTCTTGCAAATATTTTATATTTGTATCACCTTTTAAAAACCATAACAACTCGTGTATAACGGACTTTAAATGAATTTTTTTAGTTGTCAGAAGTGGAAAGCCTTCTTGCAAATCAAAACGCATTTGATAACCGAACACACTTCGGGTTCCCGTTCCCGTACGGTCGCTCTTATCGACTCCATTGTCTAAAATATGTTGCAAGAGTTCTAAATATGGTTTCATATAAAAAATTTGACTGTAAAAGTAATAAATTTTTGATTAATTCAATATACTGCTCTATATAAAGCCCCCTTCGGAGATAAAACACTTTCAATAATTTCAATTTTTAACGGATGCAACTTTACCGGTACCAAATTTTGATTGATGCGTTTAAGTGCCTCTTCAAAAGACACTTGTGTTTTTTTAATCCGGGCAAATGTAATATGCGGTGCAAATTTTGTTTGTTTTTCGTTGATAAATCCGGTTTTAAAAAGCTGATTTTGAACATCTTGATATAAATTGTACAAATCTTTATTTGATTGCGGTTCTGCAAATAAAACAGCAGGTCGTCCTTTACGTCTAAAAAAATTCAAACCTTGTATTTGCAAGTCAAAATCATAAGATTGTTGTGCAATATCTTGTAAAATTTTTTGCAATTTTTCTATTTCCGGACAAGACATCTCTCCAAAAAAATGAAAAGTAATATGAAAATTTTCCGGACTTCGCGTCCACTTAAATATTCCGGTATCATTAAGAATCAACTTTGATGAATTATATAAATTATCAAGCATTTCATGTTTGACAAAACTGCCTATAAAAATTCTTTTGGTACACATCAATTCAAATATTTAAAACCTAATTGGTAAAAAATTTGTCCTTCGAAAGTTTGATGATATTTTTTCAAATCCCTAAAATTTTCGTTATCAAGCCAATTTTTAAAAGCCTCAAATTCGGCATTTAAGCGTTCTTCAAGTACATGATATACAAGTCTTTTATCCCTATTTAATAACTTATGACCTCCTTCAAATTCAAGGCTGTTAAAAAATAGTTTTCTGTTCAATTTCGGACGGTAATATTTTAACAAACGACTAAAAAAATGTTTTGAAATTATCAAGTGATTACAATTATTACAAATATATATTTCCGTTTTATTAAATTTTGTCAGTCGTGTATCGTTTTGCTTACAATTACAACATTGTAAAGTATTTAGATTCGTATTTTCAATTTTAAATCGATCATATCTGAAATTTTCTTTCATTTTGGAATACGCATACGCCACTTTGAGCAATCTGAATTGAAAATAAATCAATAAAATATACAAGGGCAAAAAGAAAATTGTCAGATTTTCATTGAAAAGAAAACCGTCATAAAGTCCATGCGCCAAAGTCGCTAAAACAAAAGATAACAGCAATCCGGAAAAATTCTTTCTGATTTTTTTATGTACATAAAAAGCTATTCCCATATAAACCGAAAACGAGATATGTCCGACCGTTGCAAACAAAAATCGTTTAAACAGTATCGGTACCGGAAAGGCTGCATGTTGGGCATAAAAAAAATTTTCAATAACTGAAAAACCCAATGAAACCGCTGCAACATAAACAATACCATCTACAATTTCATCAAAATCTTTTCTGATAATTTTGTATAAAATAAACAAAGTCAACAGTTTGGAAAATTCTTCGACCGTTCCTATTTTAAAAACGGCATCCGCCAAATTCAACTTCGGGTGTATAAAAGCATACAAAAAAGACGTTATTAAAACTGAAACTATTCCACCGAAAAACGATAGCAACAGCATCCGCCACAAAGGTTCTTTGTCATATTTATCGTAAGAACGGATAAATAGTAAAAAAATAAAACCAATCAAGTAAGAAAGGACTGCCAATAGCAGATTGTTCATAAATCAAAATTTTACCAAAGATAATAAGATTTTGGAAGTTTTGCGATGTAAGAATAAAAATTGTATCGAAACGAAGTTACCGGGTATCTCTGTTTTAAATCTCGATTTTTATAGAGAGAAAAATCTGATTTTCGATTAATATTATCCTTATATAAATTTTATTTTTTTATTAACAAATACTTGTTTAAAAAATTTGTAATTTTACGACGATAAATTATATAGAATTTCATGGAAGAAAAATATAGTAAAGCTCTCAAAAAAATAATCCTCAAAAGTCGGGATTTGGCATACAAAAACGGCAATAAGTATGTCGGTACCGAGCATTTAGTATATGCTATCCTCAATTCGGATGAAAATAAAATTATTCGTTTATTAAAAACCGAATACGACTTGCCAATGGAGCGTTTGATAATGAAAATCAGACAATTAATACCTGTTAAATCCGACACTAATTTAACGATTCAAGATAAATCGGTTATTACATTAACCCATCAAGCTTCAAATGCGCTTAAACGTTCTCAATTATTGTCCAAAACTTTTAAAGAAGATCAAATCAATACAGCTCATTTGTTCATAAGCATTCTGTATAATGAAGACGATCCTGTTACCCGCATTTTTAATCGCTATGATTTGGATTATGAAGATTTAAAAATGATTTACATCGATATGTTTATGGACGATATCGTTCAAAAAGATGATACAACGGATAACTATAACCTTGATGACGAAGAAAATCGTTTTACGGATTTTCCCAGAGATGAAAGCGACAATCCGTTTGGTGGAGGTGAAGGGTTTGGTGAAGATAAGCCTTTCGGACGTCCCAAAAGACGACAACAAACCAAATCAAAAACACCGGTTTTGGACAATTTCGGACGCGACTTAACCAAACTTGCCGAGCAAGGCAAACTCGACCCGGTGGTCGGACGTCAAAAAGAAATTGAACGGGTCTCTCAAATATTGAGTCGTCGCAAAAAAAACAATCCGATTTTAATAGGCGAACCGGGTGTCGGCAAATCTGCCATAGTTGAAGGTTTGGCTTTGCGCATCGTTCAGAAAAAAGTTTCACGCGTATTGTACAACAAACGAGTCGTCGCTTTGGACTTAGCCGGTTTGGTTGCCGGTACCAAATACCGCGGACAGTTTGAAGAACGTATGAAAGCCCTGATGAACGAACTCGAAAAAAATAAAGATGTTATTTTATTCATCGATGAAATTCATACCATAGTCGGTGCAGGTAGCGCTCAAGGTTCCTTAGATGCGTCCAACATGTTTAAGCCGGCATTGGCACGTGGTGAAATTCAAACCATAGGTGCTACAACCTTAGACGAATATCGTCAATATATCGAAAAAGACGGTGCATTGGCTCGACGTTTTCAAATGATTTTGGTCGAACCGACCAGCGTTGAAGAAACCATTCAAATTTTACACAATATAAAAGATAAATATGAAAATCATCACAGTGTAAACTTTACAGATGAAGCTATCGAAGCTGCCGTAAAATTGACCAACCGGTATATGACCGACCGCAACCTGCCCGACAAAGCCATTGATGCACTGGACGAAGCCGGTTCGCGCGTTCATATTACCAATATAGTCGTGCCGGAATATGTATTATCATTAGAAAAAAAATTGGAAGAAATCAAAGATAAAAAACAACAAGCCGTTAAATCTCAACAATTTGAATTGGCTGCCAAATACCGCGATGATGAAAAACATGTAGAAAGTCTATTGATTAAAGCACAAGAAAAATGGCAAGAAGAAATGAAAGAGTCTCGACATGTCGTAGGTGAAGAAGAAGTAGCTGACGTAGTCTCTATGATGACCGGTATTCCTGTAAACCGCATTGCACAAGCCGAAACTTCCAAATTGAAAAAATTGAATCAAATTCTCAAATCAAAAGTCATCGGACAAGATGAAGCCGTCGATAAAGTGGTCAAAGCCATTCAACGAAACCGCTTAGGACTTAAAGATCCTAATAAACCAATAGGCTCTTTTATCTTTTTGGGACAAACCGGTGTCGGAAAAACCCAATTGGCAAAAGTACTCGCCAAAGAACTCTTTGACAATACCGATGCATTGATTCGTATCGATATGAGTGAATATATGGAAAAATTTGCCCTGTCTCGCTTAATAGGTGCGCCTCCGGGATATGTCGGATACGAAGAAGGCGGACAACTCACCGAAAAAGTACGTCGCAAACCATATTCGGTTGTCTTATTTGACGAAATTGAAAAAGCTCACCCCGATGTGTTCAATATGCTCCTGCAAATTTTAGACGAAGGTTTTATTACAGACAGCTTGGGACGAAGGATAGATTTTAGAAATACAGTCATTATTCTTACATCTAATATAGGCGCTCGTCAACTGAAAGATTTCGGACAAGGCGTCGGATTCGGTACCAGTGCCAAACTCTCACAAGCTGACGAACATGCCAAAGGCGTCATTGAAAAAGCTTTGAAAAAAACTTTTGCTCCGGAATTTTTAAACCGTATCGATGATATCATTATCTTTAACGCTTTGGAAAAAGAAGATATACACAAAATTATCGATATCGAACTCGAAAAAGTCTATAAACGCATCAAAGAATTGGGCTATAATTTCTCAATGACCGATAAAGCCAAAGATTTTATCGCCGACAAAGGTTATGATAAACAGTACGGCGCCCGCCCGCTGAATCGGGCCATTCAAAAATATGTAGAAGATGCTCTGGCAGAAGAAATTTTGGAAGATCACGTCAATGAAGGCGATACCGTTATTATGGATTTTGATAAGAAAAAAGATAAATTGTTCTTCAAAATAAAACAGCCTAAAAAAAATAAATCACAACAAAAAGATGAAAATGAAAATGTATAACAAAATAATTTGCCACATCTTCTCTTTTTGATAACACGGCTCACTATACATTATAATATTACACGATAAAATTTTTGTAGGATTTTATGTCTATTGCCTTGCTTTAATAAAATATTCGGATAAAATACAGACAAAAATAATGCAACTCAACAAAAGTTTTATGTAAGCCGAATCTGAAATAATAATACATAATACCTGTTTATGCCCCTGTAGTTCAATGGATAGAACAGCGGTTTCCTAAACCGTAGATCCAAGTTCGATTCTTGGCAGGGGTACTTTAACTAAGACTTCCTAAAATAAGTCAAATACAAACTCTGCAATTTGCAAGCCAAACAATAATTGAAAACCAAATCCAACGAAACGGCAAATGTAAACATGTACAACATTATATTTGATAGTATGTCGTAATCCAATATATGACAAACAGATATACCAAAAGCCAATACCATACCGATTTGCGCTGCGATTTTCTTACTTGCCGCATTGATTAAAACCGGTTTTAAAGGCGTAATTTTCATCATTGTTGTCAATAAATTACATAACGGACTATATTTAATTCCGGCAAAAACACGTATTATAAAATCCAAACTGATAAGATACATCGCCCAATAATGTCCGGTAATTAATGTATATACCAAAACTATCAAAACAATACTGCTATAGGCTTTGATTAAATTTTTGTTTACTTGATCATAAGACACCGGACATACCTCAATTTTATTGTTGTGTCCGAATTGATTATATGAAAAATGTTTGTTCATAATCTTTTTTATTAATACTCGTATAAGGTTTATAAAGTTAACTGTAACTTTTGTTGCAAAAGTAAACATTTTTTTAATAGAACAAACATAAATTTATATCTTTGAAAAATATTTATCTTTATGCAAGAAGAACAGGTTATATTAGTCAATGAAAAAAATGAAATTTTGGGCTATGCCCCCAAAATGGAAGCGCATGAAAAAGCATTATTACACCGGGCATTTTCAGTTTTTATATTTAATGATAAAGGCGAATTACTCCTGCAACAACGAGCCAAACATAAATATCACTCCCCTAGCCTATGGACTAACACGGTTTGCAGTCACCAGCGCAAAAACGAAACAAATATTGAAGCAGGTAAACGTCGTTTGACGGAAGAAATGGGTATGACTGCGGAACTTAAAGAAATTTTTCATTTCATATACAAAGCTCCGTTTGACAACGGACTGACCGAACACGAACTAGACCACGTCATGATTGGTTTTAGCAACGAATTGCCGAAAATCAATCCCGACGAAGTTATGGCTTACTCCTACAAAAGTCTTGAAAATATTGAAGCGGACATCAATAAACATCCCGAAAATTATACCGAATGGTTTAAAATTATATTTGCCAATTCGCTTGATAAATTAAAAGAGGAATTGGCTATGAAAATGCTGCAAACACCTTTGGAATTTGAACCTATTTTTATAGAAAAACCTTGGGGTGGCAGCAAATTAAAAACCATATTAAACAAAAATATCCCTTCTGACAAAACCGGTGAAAGCTGGGAAATATCAACTATGCCCGAAAATTTATCCGTTATTAAATCCGGTTATTTTAAAGGACAAAACCTTCAAGAATTAGTCCGAAAATTTCAAGATAATTTAATTGGGCAAGATAATTATAACAAATACGGTAACAACTTTCCACTACTGATTAAATATATAGATGCCACAGACGACTTATCCCTTCAAGTACATCCCGATGACGAGATGGCTCAAAAACAGCACCGATCATTCGGCAAAAATGAATTATGGCATATCATTCAATCAGACGAAGGTGCATATTTATACATCGGATTTAA
>JALVKK010000295.1 GCA_027033875.1 Flavobacteriales bacterium | reverse complement strand
CGTAGAGACGTTTTGGTAAAACGTCTAAATTGAAAATGGAGAATTAAAAATGGCGCTTCGGTACAATCCCGATGAAAATCGGGATCACTCAGCGACCTTTTAAATAGAAAATTCGAAATCAAATAACTGATTAACCAATCATCGGACACCCGACATCGGACATCCGACATCAATTAACCAAATAACCGATTAACCAATCATCGGACACCCGACATCGGACATCCGACATCAATTAACCAAATAACCGATTAACCAATCATCGGACACCCGACATCGGACATCCGACATCAATTAACCAAATAACCAATTAACCAATTAACCAATTAACCAATGCTATATCTACTAGCAATTTTATCGGCTTTGCTATTGAGTGCTTTTCAGTATTTATACAAACGAAAAGCACTTTGGCTTTTTATATGGCGCTTTCTGACTTATTTGGTCATTTTACTCTTGTTATTCAATCCGAAATGGACACGTCAAAAACAAATTATTAGCAAACCGGCATTATATGTCATGGCAGATAACAGTATGTCTGTCAAATTGCAAAATGAAGCAGCCTCTTTATCGGATTTTGTGCATCGAGTCAAACATTCGGATCTATCCGACAAGTACGATATACGCTATTTTAAGTTTGACGATAAATTATCGGTTTTTGACAGTTTGGATTTTTCGGGACAACAAACGGCTATAGGTAATATCTTATCCGAATTGCGTTTTATGCACCAAACCAACCAAAATGCCCCTGTTATTTTGTTGACGGACGGGCGAAACACTGCCGGAACAGATTATGTTTATAATAGCAAGTTACCAAAAAGTTTAAAAATCTTTCCGGTTGTTTTTGGTGACACATTAACCTATCAAGATTTACGGATCGATTTAATTAATGTCAATCCGTATGCTTATAATGACAATTTTTTTCCGGTTGAAATTTTTATCTCCGGCAAAATAACGCAACCGGTTAAGGCACATCTGAAAATACTTGAAAAAGGTAAAACGCTGTTTAACAAAACTTTAAATTTGTCACCTGAGCATAATGCAGAGCATATATTAACCAAACTCAAAGCCGGCACAGTAGGTCTGCATCGTTACCAAATTCAATTAACCGGATTGAAAAATGAAAAACAATCTCTGAACAACCGCTCTTATTTCAGTGTGGAAGTTTTGAAAAACGCTCAAAAAATACTGTGTATTTCCGATATTGTTCATCCGGATATAGGTGCGATAAAACGTAGTTTTAAACATTATCCTTATATACGCTTTCAATGGAAAAAAACGACAGACCATTTTGATTTATCGACTTTTCAAAGTATCATACTTTATCAACCCGATTCAAAATTCGCATCGATTTTTGATAGAATAAAAAAACAACATAAACCTTGGTGGATAATCACCGGAACACATACGGACTGGGATTTTTTAAATACTCAAAATTTGTTTTTCAGCAAGAAAAAGGCAAGCTCTTACGAATATTATTTTCCCCGCAAAAACGAGGCTTTCGGTTTGTTTAAATTACCGGAAACGGATTTGGAAAAAATCCCACCTTTGCGAGATGTTTACGGGCAAATAAATTTAAAACCTTCTACTGAGATTGCTTATTACAGCAAAATCAACGGTTTGGATTCAAAACAGCCTTTGTTGGCTTTTAATACTCAAGAAAAACAAGTCGTTTTGACGGGCGAAAATTTGTGGCAATGGGCTATGCAATCGGGGGTAACTAAACAACAAGAATCTTTTGAACAACTATTGTATCAAATTATACAATATTTAAGCCTCGACAAGGATTACGAACGCTTGCAATTGCAATACAAAAAACAATATTTTCAAGCCATGCCGGTGGTGATTACCGCTAAATTTCTCGATAAAAATCTCGAACCTGACACAAAAGTTACGCCTGAATTGATTTTGTATCGAAAACAGCAGACGCAAAGGCTCCCTATGACTTTAAAAGATAGTTATTATCAAGTGGAATTGAGTGATTTGCCTGCCGGTAGTTACCGTTTTACCGTGAAAAATACGGATGGCAGTTTAACAAAAAACGCATATTTCAGAATAATGCCGTATAGTATCGAAAAACAAAATCTGCAAGCCGACGTGAAAAATTTGAAGCGGTTGGCACAACAAACCGGCGGAAGTGTATTTTACCAAAATCAAGCAACGGAATTATTGGATAAACTCTTGCGTTCAAAAGAATTTCATGCAAATATCCGCTACGAAACTTCCGAAACACCATTAATAGACTTTAAATATTTATTGTTTTTACTAGTATTATTGCTTACCATTGAATGGTTGGTCAAAAAACTTCGCGGGGAATTGTAGTTTGTTGCATATAATATTGAGGGACTGATGATTATTAGCGTCGCAAATAGCATTCCGTAAACTGCTTGTTCTGTTGTGAAGTTGTTCGTAGAGGCTGTGCGATACACCCCGTTAAACCGCTACAATTTATAATGAATATTTAACATCACAAGTCTCGGTTGTACCAAAATTTGCGTATCGGAAATGATAAAATCCGATTGTTGATAAG
>JALVKK010000294.1 GCA_027033875.1 Flavobacteriales bacterium | reverse complement strand
AAACGTTCCGTCCAAGTCAAATTCATAGTTTGCACTTTGGTTTTTTTATGTCCTTTGACGGCATCGTCCAAATAAAAGCGTCTTTTGAAATAATAATACAATGATATAACGCTCAAAACCAATATCAACAAAGGTATTATCGATAAAATATTGTTTTTATATATCGCAACTAAAGAATTTCCGACAAATTGCAAATGCCGGGTCAACCATTTAATTTTGTATATGACGACAAAAACCAATAAACTCATTAAAACACTTATCCAAGTATTTCGGCTACTGAAAAATAAAGCAAATTCTATCAGCAATGTGATACTCAACATTGACAAAGCCCAAAACAACAATCCGGATAATTCATACCCGCTATGATAAAATAAACCGGTTGCCAATGCTATCATTGACAAAAAAATCAAATTTACCGGTTGAATTAATACTTTTAACAACTGAAATTTGATAATCTTTGATTTTCGAACCGGCAAAATCATAAATGGTTTGACTTGCATCGAATCAAAGTTGATATACATCATCACATAAAAAACAATAAAAAAATAGATGTACATAAAAGAATTGGCTTTCGTAAACAAATCAGCTTCCGGATAATCCTTTTTTATTGTTATATATAATAAAAACACTATTCCTATCAAATATAAGGCTAAAAACAAGTATCCCAAAAAACTAAAAATTTTTACAACCAGCCGTCTCGAAAAATTCGGACGCCTCATAAATTTTTTGTACGATAGTTTAAAAAAATCCAAATAGGTCATAAGACTAAATTTACCTTAGCAAATTTAGTTAAATTTCTTTTCATATATTCGGGGAACTTAAATCAAAGAACAACCGATACTATTTTTCAATTTTTCACATTAACAAACTTTCAAGTCTTTTTCGTAAATTAGCGAGCGATAAAATCAGACTATTAAAAATGAATATAGACAACTTGCCATATCAGCCGAAAAATAATGTTCGTATCGTTACAGCCGCTTCTTTGTTTGACGGACACGATGCCGCTATCAACATTATGAGACGTATCATTCAACGTACCGGTGCCGAAGTTATTCATCTCGGCCACAACCGAAGTGTGGATGAAATCGTCAATACGGCTATTCAAGAAGATGCCAACGGTATTGCCATTACGTCTTACCAAGGCGGACATATCGAATACCTAAAATACATGTATGATTTGCTCCACGAACGCGGTGCCGGTCAAATCAAAATATTTGCCGGTGGCGGTGGTACCATATTACCGGAAGAAATTGCGGAATTGGAAGCCTACGGTATCACTAAAATCTATTCGCCTGACGACGGCAGACAAATGGGCTTGCAAGGTATGATTAATCATTTGATTAAAAATGCCGATTTTCCTACGGGAAAAGAAATTTCTGTAAAAACACCTGACGACCTCAAAGAAAAAAATGATAAAAAATTAGCAGAAACCATATCGGCTGCCGAAAATTTTTCCGATTTACATCAAAATTTATTAGAGCAAATCAGAAAAAATGCCCGATTCAACAAAATCCCGATTTTAGGGATTACCGGCACCGGTGGTGCGGGAAAATCCTCATTGGTGGACGAATTGGTCAGACGCTTTCTCAACGAGTTTTGCGATAAAAAAATTGCCATTATTTCGGTTGATCCGACCAAAAAACGGACCGGCGGTGCGCTACTCGGCGACCGTATCCGAATGAACGCTATCAACAATCCGCGTGTGTATATGCGTTCCATGGCAACGCGAGCCAGCAATGTATCGCTATCGCCATCGGTTCAAGATGCTTTGGATATTGTCAAAAATTCAGAATTTGATTTAATCATTCTCGAAACCTCCGGTATAGGTCAGTCCGATACGCAAATAGTTGATTTTGCAGACATTAACATGTACGTCATGACACCGGAATACGGCGCTGCAACCCAGCTCGAAAAAATAGATATGCTCGACTATGCCGACATTATCGCCTTAAACAAATTTGATAAACGCGGCGCACTCGATGCCCTGCGCGATGTCAAAAAACAATACCAACGCAACCATAATCTTTGGGAGCAAGATACTGATGATATGCCGGCTTACGGCACTATTGCTTCGCAATTTAACGACCCGGGTGTCAACCGGTTATACATAGCGCTTATCAAATTAATCAATGACAAAACCGGTGTCAATTTTGACACGTCTTTTGAAGCCAAAGACGAAAATCTAGACAAGCAATTCATCATCCCCCCACAACGGGTGCGCTACTTGTCTGAAATAGTCGAAAACAACCGCAAATATCACGAGTGGGCAGACAAACAAGCCGGTATTGCACAACAATTGTACAGTATATATAAAACCATTGAAACACTGGCGACTACACCTAATTTGACCAAACACGGTATTGATGATGAAATCCTCAACATCTGTCAAAATGATGAAAAACGTCAGACAATTGACTTGTTATTGAAAGAATTTGATCGTATCAAGATGAATTTGCATCCTGAAAATTGGCAAAAAATCTTGGATTGGCCAACCAAAGTTCAAAAATACAAAGATGAGATTTACAC
>JALVKK010000293.1 GCA_027033875.1 Flavobacteriales bacterium | reverse complement strand
GTTATACCAAATCATCTATAGTCGGTGATGTCGAATTGGAAGTTTATGTCGATAAAAAAGGCAATTTGATATTTCGCGTTTTTAACAAACAAACAGAATTGGAATATATCGGTCAACAAGAAGGTTATACGCAAGGAATTGGAATTTCTTATCAAGTCGATTTTGATACATTTTCGGATATTTTGAAAAAATTTGGTATTTCCGTAAAAACAGCACCTTAATATTTTTAATTTGCTAAAAATTAGCAATATTTTAAAGATTTATTATGCACGCATAATAAATTTTTGTATTTTTGAAACATTATTGAATAAGATGTATGATAAAAGAAAAGACAACCGATCAGTTAATCAAGGAACTTTGGATGGCAATTGCCAAACTTTACAATGAAGAAGCGTCAAAATACGGCGGTACGATGGCTATCGGGTATGTTTTGTTAAAAATAGACCCGCAAGTAGGCACGCCGTCCACTGCTTTAGCACCAATGCTTGGTATGGAAGCAACCAGTTTGTCTCGCACGTTGAAGAAAATGGAAGAAAAAGGTTTGATTTTTAGAGAAAAAAATCCGTATGACGGTCGTAGCGTATTAATAAAATTAACTGAATATGGCTGTCAAATGCGAGAAAAATCCAAGGAAGTTGTGTTAAAATTCAATGAAGTTTTAAACGAAAGAATAGGAGAAGAAAAGCTGGAAATTTTCAGAAGTGTGTCAAATGATATATTAAAAATAGTGAATAATCGTGAGGTATTTTAGTGCGAAGGGGAAAGCGATTAAGTGGAAAGTTCGAAAAAGTTGAAAGTTAAAAGTTGAAAGTGCTTAAAGACGTTTTGATAAAACGTCTGAAAAATCTGAAATCTGAAATGAAAAGTGAGATTTCTCTCCCGATGAAAGTCGGAATTGAAATGACATAGAATCAAATAAAAAAAATGCAAATGTGAAGTTTTAGCGTAAAGTAATCATTTAGAAATAAATTATTCTTTGAAAGGGAACTTTCAACCTTAAACTTTTAACTTTCAACTCAAGTAACCATATAACCAGTATAACCAAATAACCATTAAAAATATGAAAAGACGAATAGAAAAAGCTGCTGTTATAGGTTCGGGTATCATGGGGTCAGGAATTGCCGCTCATTTAGCCAATGCAGGTGTGCAAGTTTTATTACTCGATATTGTGCCTCGTGAATTAACCGAACAAGAACAAACCAAAGGATTGACATTGCAAAGTCCGCAGGTACGCAATCGGATTGCAACGGAAAATCTTAAAAAAGCCGTCAAATCCAAGCCGGCATTATTTTATGACAAAGCTTTTGCCAATCGTATCACAACCGGCAATACAGAAGATGATATGAAAAAAATAGCCGGTGTAGATTGGATTATCGAAGTAGTGCCGGAACGTTTAGATATTAAGAAAGTTGTATTTGACCAAATTGAAAAATACCGTACCTCGGGAACTATCGTATCATCAAATACTTCGGGAATTCCTATCGCTTTAATGGCAAAAGGACGTTCCGATGATTTTAAAAAACATTTTCTCGGCACCCACTTTTTCAATCCGGTACGTTATCTTAGATTGTTGGAAATTATTCCAACCAAAACTACAGATACGGAATTGGTAGATTTCTTTTTAGAATATGGCGATAAATATCTTGGAAAAACCACCGTATTGGCCAAAGATACGCCGGCATTTATAGGCAACCGAATCGGGGTTTATGGTATTATGGATATTTTTCATTTGATAGAAAGCGGTAAATATACGGTTGAAGAAATCGACAAATTGACGGGACCTGTTATAGGCAGACCTAAATCCGCTACATTCCGAACAGCCGATTTAGTAGGTTTGGATACTTTGGCACACGTAGCAACAGGCTTGTATGAAGCTGTTCCTAACGATGAAGCACACAACTTGTTTAAATTGCCGGAATTTGCTCAAAAGATGTTGAAAAACAATATGTTAGGTGATAAAACAGGACAGGGTTTTTATAAAAAAATTAAAAAAGACGGTAAAAAAGAAATTTTGGTATTAGACCTGAAAACTTTGGAATACCGTCCGAAGCAAAAAGCCGAATTTGAAACCTTATTGATGACCCAAAGCATTGATAATGTCAAAGACCGTTACAAAGTTTTGGTAAAAGGCAAGGATAAAGCCGGAGACTTCTACCGTAAAACTTTTAGTGGTTTGTTTTCTTATGCATCACATCGTATTCCTGAAATAGCCGATCATTTGTATCAAATCGACGATGCCATGCGTGCCGGTTTCGGTTGGGAATACGGTCCTTTTCAAATTTGGGACGCTATCGGTGTTGCCAAAGTCGTAGAAATGATGACCAAAGAAGGTAAAGAGGTGTCTATTTGGGTAACCGAAATGCTAGATAAGGGCATTGAAAGTTTCTACACCGTTAAAGACGGCGCTACATATTATTATGACATTCAAGAGAAATCTTATAAAAAAGTTCCCGGTCAAGATGATTATATTTATCTCGACAATTACAGACCGACCAATACTTTGTGGCATAACGACGATGCTTCCATTAT
>JALVKK010000292.1 GCA_027033875.1 Flavobacteriales bacterium | reverse complement strand
TTTTACATGTAAAAGGTGGAGGTGATCATTTTTTCAAGATTGATAATTCATCCGGAGATATTAGTATGGAGGGAGAAATAAACAGAACCGCACAAGGTCAAGCGGATTTGTTACCCTTGGCTTATGGTTATTCGTTTGGCATATTTGGTAGTGGAGGTACTGATAATTTTAGTGTAGATAGTAATGCAAGTGGTAAAGCAGTAATAAGTATCCCAGACATTGCTATGACTGACATTATTGTAGTGTCTGCTTATGATGTTACCACACCAGTAATACTTCAATATAAAGTAATTAATAAAAAACTTGAAATTTATGGGTATGACACTTCTGGCAATCAAGTTACTACAAGTCTTGCTTTTAGTGTAGTGGTTTATAGATTATAAAAATAACATTTCAAAAAAACGCCCCTCGAAAGGGGCGTTTTTTTTTTACAATTAACCGAAACAACTTTTAGTTTCCGATATCATTTTATCTTTTCTCTACTTGGCATCATTTTTCTTTCTACTTTCCGGCTATTTGGTTTCTTTTGTTAAACGACATGTTGCCGAATAACATTTGGTAATATATGCAACGTTATAAATTTAGTTATGAGACGAAAAATATGCCGTCTCCATATAAACCTTTAAAACGAGACACGGGACAAATATAATTGAGACAAATGCAATTTGTCTCTACTTTTAACTTTCAACTTTCCACATTTAACTTTTTTGTTTGTATTTTTGCAATTCAAAACAGGATTTATGTCTCAAAAACAACGTTATACCATTACAGCAGCTTTACCATATACCAATGGTCCGGTTCATATCGGTCATTTGGCTGGGGTTTATATTCCGGCGGATATTTATACCCGCTACCAAAAAGCCAAAGGCAATGATGTTATCTATATTTGCGGTTCAGACGAACACGGTGTGCCTATTACCATCCGTGCCAAAAAAGAAGGGGTTACACCGCAACAAGTTGTAGATAAATACAATGCCATTATTAAAAAATCTTTTGAAGATTTTGGCATTGCCTTTGACAATTACAGTAGAACATCGTTGCCTATTCACCATCAAACTGCAGCTGATTTCTTTAAGAAACTGTATGATGAAGGCAAATTTATAGAACAAACCAGCCAACAACTTTATGACGAACAAGAACACCAATTTCTAGCAGATAGGTTTGTAACAGGTACCTGCCCCAAATGTGGTTACGAACATGCTTACGGCGACCAGTGCGAAAAATGCGGTTCGTCATTAAGCCCTATGGAATTGATCAATCCCGTTTCGACCATATCAGGCAACAAGCCGGTGGTCAAAGAAACCAAGCACTGGTATCTCCCGTTGGATCAATACGAATCTTGGTTGCGAGAGTGGATACTCCAAGGACACAAACACGATTGGAAACCCAATGTTTTGGGACAGGTCAAATCATGGCTGGACGACGGCTTACGCCCGCGTGCCGTGACCCGTGATTTGGATTGGGGAGTTCCCGTTCCTGTTGATGGTGCCGAAGGCAAAGTTTTGTACGTTTGGTTTGATGCGCCTATCGGCTATATTTCCTCAACCAAAGAATGGAGCGAAAAAACCGGTAAAGATTGGCGACCTTACTGGCAAGACAAAGACACCAAACTGGTTCATTTCATTGGCAAAGACAATATCGTTTTTCACACTATTATCTTCCCGGCAATGCTCAAAGCGCACGGCACTTATATTTTACCCGAAAATGTGCCGGCAAACGAATTTTTAAATCTCGAAGGTGATAAAATTTCCACGTCACGCAATTGGGCGGTTTGGTTACACGAATATTTGAAAGAATTTCCCGGCAAACAAGACGTGTTACGCTATGTCTTAACCGCCAATGCTCCGGAAACCAAAGACAACGATTTTACTTGGAAAGATTTTCAAACCCGCAACAACAGTGAATTGGTCGGAAATTTGGGAAATTTTGTCAACCGCGTCATGGTTTTGACCAAAAAATATTACCAAAGCATTGTGCCGGAAGCCGGAGAACTTACCGCAACCGACAAAGATGTTTTGGCGCAAATTAAAACATATCCGGAAAAAACAGGCAATCTTATAGAACGTTACCGTTTTAGAGAAGCCTTATCGGAATACATGAATTTAGCCCGCTTGGGTAACAAATACTTGGCAGACGAAGAGCCTTGGAAACAAGTCAAAACCGACCCTGAACGTGTCAAGACCATTATGTTTATCGCCAACCAAATAGCAGCCTCATTGACTGTTTTAGGTGTAGTGTTCTTACCGTTTACGGCACAAAAACTCAAAGATATGTTACAGCTTCCTACAGGTTTTACTTGGGATAGCGTAGCAGAGACTGATATCTTACTACCGGCAGGACACACTTTGGGAAGCCCGCAATTGTTGTTTGAAAAAATAGAAGATGAAACCGTAGCCAAGCAAGTACAAAAACTTTTGGATACCAAAAAACAAAACGAATTGGATAACCGTGAAGTAGAACCGCAAAAAGACGAAATCAACTTTGATGATTTCATGAAGATGGACATTCGTACGGCTACTATTTTGGAAGCG
>JALVKK010000291.1 GCA_027033875.1 Flavobacteriales bacterium | reverse complement strand
GATCATTGCAATACTAGCAAGTGAACAATTTAGAATAATTGCAAATGAACAAATATTTCCGCCCTATAAGTTTAATTTGGCCGATGTATTTGAAAATATTGCAATCAATTTTATACGCGGAATTGCCACTGATAAGGGTATGGAAATTATTGATAAATATAAATTTTAAATTTTTTTTGACCGATAGAAAACTATGAGTAATATTTTAGTTTTGTAAGAACATTAACATAAGAAGAATTCATTATGAACAGATTATCAAAATTTATAGTAAAACAACGTTGGTTAATTATTCTGACAGTGGTTGCAGTGACAGTATTTTTCGGAATACAATTAAAACAATTGACAATTAATTCGGACCTATTAAATTCTCTGCCTGATGACGATCCGGTTGCGCAATTGTATAAAGAAATCGGTAATAATTACGGGGGAACATCGGTAGCAATGATCGTATTGGAAACCGATAATATTTTTAATAAAGACGTTTTTGAACACGTCAAACAAATCACCGATACGCTTAAAAATTTCGAAGGTGTGGCAACGGTTTCAAGCTTGACAGATGTTATTGACATAAAAAAAATAGAAGATGGTATTGAAATCGGAAAGCTTGTTGATGAATTTGATCTACCTGACAATCAATCTGAATTGGATCAACTGAAAAAATACATATTTTCAAAAGACATATACAAAAATTCACTTGTTTCCGACGACGGAACAGCAACCCTTATTACACTTTCGCTCGAAGAAAATACTAATAAGCAGATATTAGCCGACAAAATCCGCAAAAAAATCGAGAGCTTAAATTTACCCGAGAAAATTTATTTTGGCGGTTTGCCGATGATGTCGAATAATGTTTCTAAATCTATGCGAACCGATCTATCGAGGCTATTGCCGATAGTGTTTTTCCTTATTGCTTTAATTTTGTTTGTGAGTTTTCGTTCCGCAATAGGTTTTATCCTACCGTTGTTAACAGCTCTTATTGCTGTTATCTGGGTACTTGGAATGATGGTTGTATTGGGGTATGAGTTAACATTAATTTCAAACAATATTCCAATAATTCTCTTGGCTGTGGGCAGCGCTTACACCATTCACGTTATAAACCGGATAAACAAAACTGCTATTTCCAACCGGAAACAAGCCGTAATAATAGCACTAACTTATGTAATTATTCCGGTATTACTTGCAGGAATAACTACCGCAATCGGCTTTATTTCATTTGTGTTTGGAGCATATTTAACCACTATTCGTGATTTTGGAATATTCTCATCTTTGGGAACATTATTTGCCTTAATTCTTTCCATATTTTTTGTTCCTGCGATTATTTCCATATTACCAAAGAAAAAAGAAAACAATAAAAATCCTGACACACAAATAAAAAAGGATGATTTATTATCAAAATGGGTGATAAAACCGTTGACAAATTTATCGTTAAAAAATCCCAAAACCACTCTAACGGTATGGCTTGTGATAGTGGCAATTAGCATTGGCGGAATATTTATGATAAAAACGAGTGTTAATATGCAGGAATATTTTAAGCCGGGTCATCCGTCAAGAGTTTCAGAAGAAATAATGCAAAACAAATTTGGTGGTTCTCAACCTGTATTTATCAGATTTAAAGGTGATATGCAAAATCCCGATGTTCTTAAACTGATGATTAAGACGGAAAATTATATGAAAAAAAATCCATATATATCGACTGCGGTTTCTGTGGCAAATCTAATTGAAGAGATGAATGATGCTATGGGTGAGGGAAAGAAAATTCCCGGCGAACAAGAAGAGATAGAACAACTTTGGTTTTTACTTGATGGACAAGATGTAATGTCCCGTCTGGTTAACGATGATTTGGATGAGGGACTCATTCAATCAAAATTTTCATCACCGGACATTGAGGATATGACGGATTTCCTAAACGATATGGAAAAGTTCATACAACAAAATTCATCAGATGAATGCAAAATTGAGATTTCGGGTGAGCCTTCGGTTGATGCAACAATGCTAAAAAGCCTTATTTCAAGCCAATTCAGCAGTATTATAATTGCAATAATATTTGTTTTAATTATTGTAGGATTTATTCTGAAATCATTCTTAAAAGGAGTCTATGCAATTGTACCCATTATTGCAGCAATGCTTATTTTATTTGGATTTATGGGTTTTGCAGGCATATCGTTAAATATTGCAACGGTACTTGTAGCAAGCGTAGCATTAGGTATGGGTATCGACTATTCAATTCACGTAATAAGTCATTATGATCACGCTACAAAAAATAGTAGAGATGTCCGTAATGTCATAGAAGAAACTCTGATGGTAAGTGGTAGAGCTATTATAATCAATGTAATATCTGTAGCTGCGGGGTTTCTCGTATTACTGTTTTCAGAAATGATTCCGTTACAAAATTTCGGATTATTGGTGGCTCTCAGTATGATAGTTTCAGGTTTCGGAGCCTTGACGTTACTCCCTGTAGTATTGATACTTGTAAATAGAAAAACTTCTTATAAAAACAAATTTAATAATTAAAAATTAACATTATGAACACAATTAAAT
>JALVKK010000290.1 GCA_027033875.1 Flavobacteriales bacterium | reverse complement strand
CAGTTTTTAGATTTGCTTGGCACCGGCAAATCTTTTATCCAACAAACTTTTGAGCGTTTGAACAAATTGATACCTAGCAATCAAATATATCTATTGACTAATGAACGTTATCGTCGATTAATCAAAGAGCAGTTGCCTCAAATATCAGATAATCAAATTATTGCCGAACCTGTTATGCGCAATACGGCACCGGCGGTGTTGTATGCGGCAAAAAAAATTTATAAGTTAAATGCAGATGCTAATTTATTGATAGCGCCATCGGATCATTATATCGCCGATGAAGACAAATTTATAAAAAATGTACAAACGGCTTTTGAAGTTACTGCTCATCAAAATATTTTGATGACACTGGGTATTGTTCCGCATAGTCCTAATACGGGATACGGTTACATTCAATTTGACAAAAATACTGATAAATCCGTAAAAAAAGTATTGAAATTTACCGAAAAACCTGATTTGCAAACAGCTCTCAAATTTTTGAATGAAGGCAATTATTTGTGGAATGCCGGCATTTTTATTTGGCGGGCATCGGTGATTTTAGAGGCTTTTCAAAAATATCTCCCCGAAATGTATGACAAAATATCAACCGGCGACACATTATATAATACGTCTAAAGAAACCCGATTTATTGCAGAAACTTTTCCGCAATTGCAAAATATTTCTATTGACTATGGCATTTTGGAAAAAGCAGACAACGTCTATGTTTTACCTGCCGAATTTGTATGGAATGATTTAGGCGCTTGGAATGCAATTTACGAACAGCAAAAACAAACAGATAAAGATAATGTAGTAATTAATAGTCATTTACTGTCGGACAATAGTCGAGGAAATTTGATCAAAACAAATACCAAAAATGTCGTATTGAAAGACATACATAATTACATTATCGTTGATAATGATAAAACACTGATGATTATTCCGAGAAAAGACGACCAAAAAGTTAAAGAATATGCTCAAAGAATAACCAACATCTAGAAACGTAAAGAATAATTTTTATGAAGTAGAAGCAGATAATCAATAATAGAAATTAGAAGTTAGATTTACATCGGACTATCAAATAACCTCCGATGAGAATCGGGGCAAGCAAATAACCATATCAACAGATAACCAAATAACCAAAAATATATGAAAAGAAATTGGCAAACTATTAAAGCATACGAAGATATTCTATTTGAATATTTTGAAGGCATTGCAAAAATAACGATTAATCGTCCGGAGGTTTATAATGCTTTCAGACCCAAAACCAATGATGAGATATTAGACGCCTTGGAAATAGCCCACCGCGATCAAGATATTGATGTCGTTATCCTGACAGGAGCGGGCGACAAAGCATTTTGCAGCGGTGGTGATCAAAATGTCAAAGGTAAAGGCGGCTACATCGGAGAAGACGGTGTACCACGTTTAAATGTTTTAGATGTGCATAAAAAAATCCGTTCCATCCCCAAACCGGTTATTGCTATGGTTAACGGCTATGCTATTGGTGGCGGACATGTTTTGCATGTTGTTTGCGATTTAACTATTGCCAGTGAAAATGCTCGTTTCGGTCAAACCGGACCAAAAGTCGGTAGTTTTGACGGTGGCTTCGGATCCTCATATTTGGCAAGACACGTAGGACAGAAAAAAGCTCGTGAAATATGGTTTTTGTGCGACCAATACACTGCCAAAGAAGCCGAACAAATGGGAATGGTCAACAAAGTGGTGCCGTTGGAACAGTTGGAAGATACAACGGTTGAATGGTGTCAAAAAATACAAGAAAAAAGCCCGATGGCTATCCGTATGATTAAGCGGGCTATGAATGCCGAACTCGACGGACAACGCGGCTTAATGGAGTTTGCAGGCGATGCCACATTGATGTTTTATCTGATGGACGAAGCCCAAGAAGGCAAACACGCCTTTTTGGAAAAAAGAAAACCGAATTTTAAACAATTTCCGAAATTTCCTTAATTATTTTTTTTTATTATATTTGTATCTCAGGGATACCGAAAACTGTATAGAGTAGGTGTAATACTTAAAATTATTTAATTATGGCAGGATTTATTTTTATCATCATTATTATCATCATATTGATGTTAGTATCAATGTGGAAAATATTTGAAAAAGCAGGCGTTGAAGGTTGGAAAGCAATTATTCCTATTTACAACAGTTGGGTTTTAGCGGAAATTGTAGGAAAACCCGGTTGGTTCGGATTGCTACTTTTGATTCCATATCTGAATATAGTGATCGCTTTATACCTAAATTACCTTTTAGCCAAAAGTTTTGGAAAAAGTGTTTTATTTGCATTAGGACTTATATTTTTACCGATTATATTTTTGCCGATTTTGGGTTTCGGTGATGCCAAATATCAAGGTCCGCCTGAGGATGAAATTACAAAATAAATTGGATAATAATTCATATAAAAAAAGCTGTCCTATTCGACAGCTTTTTTTATTTACTTTTTATTATTCTTCTGAATCATATCTTTAAAAAAGTTAATATCTCGTTCGGGGTGTCCAAAAGAATAACCTTTCATTTTTCCTAAAACTTTTTCATCGGCTGTAATTGCAACGAATGT
>JALVKK010000289.1 GCA_027033875.1 Flavobacteriales bacterium | reverse complement strand
AAATCCGATTCCAGATTTTGTTTCAAATTATTATCTTCTACTTTCCAACCGTAAATTTTTGAGAGGGCATATAAGTTTTGCAAATTTTCAAGCAGTTGTTTTTTGGCTTTTAGACGCAGTTGCGTCAAATTGATATGGGATTTTATTTTTTCAACGGCATCGGCATTAATCCGGTTCAATTCTTCTTTATTAAACTGATTGAGAGAACTTTGTTGCAGGTCGTAGTATTGAATAGTTGGAAAAATTTCAACTTGTTCTTTGGGAATATCCGTGATATTGATGATTTTATGCACGCTGTCCAAACTAATTTTCATTTGATTCAAGTCATAAGAAATTTGGGCTTTGGCATTAACTAATAAAATAGCGTTTTTATCAAATTCTAACAAGTCAAACAAATATTTATCACTGTCGTTATACGAATAGACTTCGTTGTAATAGGCTTCCGCCACTACCATTTTGTTAAGATGCTTGACATTTTCCAACAAAACCTGACTTTGTTGATGAATGTCTTCGTTTTTTTGGCGTTCTTGAAACCACAAAGTGGCAAAAACTCCTATGATAATACCGGCAATTAAGGTAATAATTCTACTCATTTTATTTTGGTTATTTGGTTCATTGATGTTAGATGTCGGGGGTCAGATGTCCGAAAAACAAATAGGTTACCAAAATAGCTGCTACAATACCGGCTATATCAGCTATAATTCCTGCCGTAGCTGCATAGCGGGTTTTTTTGATACCTACCGAGCCGAAATACACTGCCAATACATAAAAAGTCGTTTCGGTACTACCTTGCAATATGGATGTCAAATGCCCTACAAAACTATCCACACCGTGATTGACCCAACTTTCTACCATGGCTGCCCTTGCGCCGCCACCGGTCAATGGTTTCATAAATGCCGTAGGCAAACCGTCCACAAAACGGGTGTCCATACCTATATGTACAAACAAAAACCGGAAAGTATCTAACACATAATTCATAGCGCCTGATGCCGTAAAAACACCAATAGCTGCCAACATTGCCACCAAATACGGTATAATGGTAACAGCTACCTTAAAACCGTCTTTGGCACCTTCTATAAATGCATCGTATATATTGATTTTTTTAAACAATGCCACCGTAATAAAAGCAATGATAATCCCAAATAAAGTGATATTACTCAACAGATTGGTAAACACACTGATTTTATCCGGATCTTTTAGATAATACACATAAGCTGCCATACCGCCAATCAAAGCGGTAGTTCCAAGTAAATATGCCAATACAATTTTATTAAACAAATTGATTTTCTGTATAATAGCAGTATAAATCAAACCGACTAAACTGGAAATATAAGTTGCAATCAGAATCGGCAAAAAGACATCGGTAGGATTGACGGAACCTTTCATTGCCCGAAGCGCTAAAATACTAACCGGAATCAAAGTTAATCCGGATGTATTTAAAACCAAAAACATAATTTGAGCATTGCTTGCTTTATCTTTTTCGACATTGAGTTCTTGTAGGTCTTTCATCGCTTTTAAGCCCAAAGGTGTAGCAGCGTTATCCAACCCAAGCATATTAGCCGAAAAATTCATCATCATAGAACCGATAGCCGGATGATTTTTCGGTACTTCGGGAAATAATCGCGTAAACAAAGGACTGACCAAACGGGCTAAAATGTTTATCATACCGCCTTTTTCACCTATTTTCATAATACCCATCCATAAGGCTAAAATACCGGTTAAACCTAGTGATAATTCAAAACCCAGTTTGGAACGTTCAAAAAGAGCATTCATCATGGTGGAAAAAACCTCCAAATCACCCAGAAAAATAAGTTTAATCAATCCGACAACAAAAGCAATCAAAAAAAAACCGACCCAAATATAATTTAATGCCATATAAATAAAATTTACGGCTAATTTAACAATATTAGTGATACATATATAAATTTATATATGAAAAAACGGCAAACTTTTTGAGTTTGCCGTTTTTTCATTATTAACCTAAAATTTACACATGAAATGTTTGAGTGTTGTGTTTGTGTTGCTTTGTGTTGAATTGAGTTGCGTTTGTTTATTTGTATATAATGTATATCTTTATTTCCAAAATGATTGTGAAAATTATCCGGATAATTTAAAACCCGTTTTGTAAACATTAGTGATACTAACACTTTTGTCTTTTTTAAGCAATTTTCTCAAACGACTGATATAGACGTTCATACTACTGTAACTAAGCTTTTCACCATCAGTATGCCAAATTTTTTTTTGTAAATATTTTTTATCTACCAATTTATCATTATGTGTTATCAATAATTTCAATAGTTTACTTTCTTTCGGCGTTAATTTTAGCGGTTCATCATCTTTATAAAACAACAATCTCGATTTAAAATCTAAAGTGAATGAACCGATTCTGTATAATTCCTTTTTCATCTCCAAATCTTTCGACTTGGAACGTAACGTATTTTCAATAACTTCTTTTAGAGTACTAATAAAATTTTCCTTAAATTTTTTATATTCTATTGTTACAACTTCACATAATTCTTTTTCGTCGGTAATAAATATAACAGGTATATTCA
>JALVKK010000288.1 GCA_027033875.1 Flavobacteriales bacterium | reverse complement strand
TATGATAATATTATTTTTGCCCCCAAAAATCCGGATTTTATCACTTATCGTTTGTTTTGCAAAATAAGTGAAGCACTGTGTATCGAAAAAATACCGATTAACATTATCAATCGTTCGATGTCAGGACAATTTTCGGCACATATTTGGACATCTGTTATTTTTGGTGTTATTATCGCTTTTCCATACATAATATATGAATTGTGGAAATTTATCAAACCGGCACTTTATGAAAATGAAAAAAAGTACGGCTTATCATTTATTTTTGTCAGTAGTATTTTATTTATCATCGGTATCTTTTTCGGATATTTTGTGATAACCCCATTGTCGGTCAATTTTTTAGGTAATTATTTTGTTACCGACGAAATAGTAAATAATATTGATTTGGCATCGTACAATTCATTGGTCAGAACAACCGTATTAGCTAACGGTATTGTTTTTGAAATGCCGATAATTATATATTTTCTTTCCAAAATGGGATTGGTTGACGATAAATTTTTGAAACAAAATCGCAAATATGCTTTGATTCTAATCCTATTGCTTGCCGCTGTTATTACACCACCGGATATTATCAGTCAAATTATTGTAGCCATTCCTTTGTTGATTCTTTACGAATTTAGTATTTATGTTGCAAAAATAGTTGGAAAGAAATATAGTACCGAAATCACAACTTAATGTGATAAATCATTGTAAATAATTGATATTCAACAATATGTCAGAAAAAATATCGTCAAAAGAAATGCTTTTAAGGGCTGAAAATTTGGTCAAACGTTACGGCTCAAAAGAAGTGGTAAGAGGCAATTCGCTCGAAGTTAAACAAGGTGAAATTATCGGATTGTTAGGACCGAACGGCGCCGGTAAAACAACGACTTTTTATATGATTGTCGGATTGATAAAGCCTAATAGCGGACAGGTTTATTTAGATGACATAGAGATTACCGATTTTCCGATGTATAAGCGTTCGCAACTCGGTATCGGTTATTTGGCACAAGAAAATTCCGTTTTTCGCGATTTGAGTGTTGAAGATAATATCAAAGCTGCACTCGAATTTTCACGCTTATCCAAAAGCGAACAAAAAGAAAAATTGAAAAGCTTGTTGGAAGAATTCGGTTTAACCGAAAAACGCAAACGTTTGGGTAAATTATTATCCGGAGGAGAACGTCGCAGAACGGAAATAGCCAGAGCATTGGCATCAAATCCTAAGTTTATTCTACTCGATGAGCCTTTTGCAGGTGTTGACCCGATTGCTGTTGAAGATATTCAAAAAATCGTTGCGCACTTAAAAGAAAAAAATATCGGTATATTGATTACAGACCACAATGTACAAGAAACTTTGGCTATTACCGACAAAACTTATTTGATGTTTGAAGGAAAAATTTTACGACACGGTACGCCCGAAGAATTGGCGGCTGACGAATTGGTAAGAAAAGTATATTTGGGACAGAACTTTGAGTTGCGTAAAAAGAAGATATAGTATTTATTTATATAATAACGTAATAATAAAAAAAATAAATATTACATCAATAAAATGATATTTATCAATTTGTTGACTGTTTCTATATTGTATATTTGACTAAATTATAAAAACACCAATTATGACAATACTAAAAACTTCCGTAGCAAAAAAAGTAGCTATGGCATTATCGGGACTTTTTCTGGTTGTGTTTTTGCTGCTTCACCTTGCTATTAACCTGACCCTGATTTATCCGGGTAAAGAAACTTTTGATGCGGCTGTTGAATTTATGGGTACCAATCCCTTAATTCAAGTTATGCAGCCTATTCTGTTTTTAGGTTTTATTTTTCATATTATTATGGGAATTTACCTTGAATGGACCAATCGAAGTAAACGCTCGGTAAAATATGTAAAAAATAATCAAGCTGTTGCATCGTCATGGGCATCACGCAACATGATTTGGACAGGCTTATTCGTTTTAGTGTTTTTAGCTCTTCACTTGTTCAATTATTTTGTGCCGTTCAAAACACAAGACGTTTCGGATCATTACGCTTTGGTTACCGGCTTATTTAAAAATCCTGTTTATACATTATTATATGTATTGGCATTTGTACTGCTAGGTATTCATCTCAGCCATGGTTTTCAATCGGCTTTCCAATCTTTGGGAACACCGAGAGAAAAATGCAATAAGTTTTTGGTTTGCTGTGGCTACATATTCGCGATTGTAATAGCTGTCGGCTTTTCAGCAGTAGCTGTTTATTTCTATTTTAATTAAAATTTAATATACTATGTCAACAATAAATATTAAAGAAGGTACCCCGTTAAAAGCCAAAATTCCCGAAGGAGATTTGGCTCAAAAATGGACGATATACAAGGACAAAATCCGCTTGGTGAGTCCGGCTAATAAAAGAAATTTAGACATTATTGTCGTAGGAACCGGTTTAGCAGGTGCTTCTGCTGCTGCATCGCTGGCGGAAATGGGCTATAATGTCAAAGCATTTGCTTTTCAAGATTCACCCCGACGCGCACACTCTATTGCCGCACAAGGTGGTATCAATGCTTCAAAAAACTATCAAAATGACGGCGACAGTGATTGGCGTCTGTTCTATGATACTATCAAAGGTGGCGATTACCGTGGACGTGAAGCCAATACTTACCGTCTGGCCGAAGTATCGGGTGCCATCATTGACCAAGCCGTTATGCAAGGCGTCCCTTTTGCACGCGATTACGGCGGACTGCTCGACAACCGTTCGTTTGGTGGTGTTTTAGTGTCCAGAACATTCTACGCCAAGGGACAAACCGGACAACAATTGTTATTAGGCGCTTATTCGGCTCTCAACAGACAGATAGCCCGCGGTAAAGTAGAAATGTACAACCGTCATGAAATGATAGACTTAGTCGTAATTGACGGTCATGCACGCGGTATTATTGCCCGCAATTTGGTAACCGGCGAAATTGAAAGACATTCGGCACATGCCGTAGTACTCGGTTCGGGTGGTTACAGCAATGCATATTTTTTATCAACCAACGCTATGGGATCAAACGCAACTGCTGCTTGGCGTGCGCATCGCAAAGGTGCCTACTTTGCCAATCCGGCTTTTGTACAAATTCACCCGACCTGTATCCCGCGAAGCAGTGAGCACCAATCCAAATTGACTTTGATGTCAGAATCATTGCGTAACGACGGTCGTATTTGGGTGCCTAAAAAATTGGAAGATGCCAAAGCACTTCAACAAGGCAAACTAAAACCGACAGAGATACCCGAAGAAGACAGAGATTATTATTTGGAAAGACGGTATCCGGCGTTTGGTAACTTAGTACCACGTGATGTCGCTTCGCGCGCCGCCAAAGAACGTTGTGATGCCGGTTTCGGTGTCAACAAAACAGGCGAAGCTGTCTATTTGGACTTCTCAACAGCCATAGAACGCTACGGCAAAGAACAAGCGCATTTGAAAGGTATCAAAAATCCTTCTAAAAAACTCATTACGGAATTGGGCGAAAAAGTTATCGAACAAAAATACGGTAATTTATTTCAAATGTATGAAAAAATTACCGATGACAATCCGTACAAAACACCGATGATGATATATCCGGCTAATCACTATTCTATGGGCGGACTTTGGGTAGATTACGATTTGCAATCCAATTTACCCGGCTTGTTTGTCATTGGTGAAGCTAACTTCTCAGACCATGGTGCCAATCGTTTGGGTGCTTCGGCTTTGATGCAAGGTTTGGCTGACGGCTACTTTGTGCTACCCTACACTATCGGCGATTATTTAGCTGATTATATCCGTGAAGGTAAAATACCGACCGATACACCGGAATTTGAAGAAGCTGAAGAAAAAGTAAAAGAAGAAATCAACTTTTTTATCAATAATAAAGGTAAACATTCGGTTGATTATTTTCATAAAAAACTAGGCAAAATCATGTGGGATAAAGCCGGTTTGGCGCGTAATGCCAAAGGCTTGAAAGAAGCTATTAAAGAAATTCAAGAATTGCGTTCGCAATTTTGGAAAGATGTTCGCGTTCCGGGTAAAGCCAATGAATATAATCCCGAATTGGAAAAAGCCGGATATGTGGCTGATTTCTTAGAACTAGGCGAACTTTTGGCGCTAGACGCCCTCAACCGAAACGAATCTTGCGGTGGTCATTTCCGTGAAGAATATCAAACAGAAGAAGGCGAAGCCCTGCGTGATGATAAAAATTATGCTTATGCTGCTGCTTGGGAATATCCGGCAAAACCCTATGAAAGATTTACCAAGCATGTCAATATGAGCGATGCTATTTTGCACAAAGAACCGCTTATATTTGAATTTGTGAAACCAACAACCAGAAGTTATAAATAATATTATGAAACTAAATCTTAAAATTTGGAGACAAGCTGGACCGAACGCCAAAGGGCGTATGGTCGATTATAAAATAGATGGCGTAGAATCTGATATGTCCTTCTTGGAAATGTTGGATTTACTTAACGAGAAATTAATCGGCAAAGGTGATGAACCTATTGCTTTTGACCACGATTGCCGTGAAGGTATTTGTGGTATGTGTTCCTTATTTATCAACGGTGAAGCACACGGTCCCGATCGTTTGATAACCACATGTCAATTGCATATGCGTAAATTTAATGACGGTGATACCATTACCATTGAACCTTGGCGAGCCAATGCTTTTCCGGTTATCAAAGATTTGATTGTAGATCGTTCGGCATTGGATCGTATCCAACAAGCCGGTGGTTACATTTCAGTCAATACTTCCGGACGTTCTGTTGATGCCAACAACATTCCGATACCCAAAAAAGATGCGGATATGGCATTCGATGCCGCTACTTGTATCGGTTGCGGTGCTTGTGTGGCTACTTGTAAAAACGCTTCGGCTATGTTGTTCGTTTCCGCCAAAGTAGCACAATTTGCTTTACTGCCGCAAGGACGTGTTGAAGCAGCAAAACGAGTGCAAGACATGGTTGCCGCCATGGACGCCGAAGGCTTTGGCAGTTGTACCAATACCGGCGCCTGTGAAGTGGAATGTCCAAAAGGTATTTCACTGACCAATATCGCTATTCTCAACAAAGAGTTCTTGTTGGCGCAAACTAAATAACAACTAGATTAATATTGAAAAAGTTAAAGAATCCGGTAAAAATTTTGCCGGATTTTTTTTCAAAACAAACCAAAAAAATCGTATTTTTGATTTAGTAAATATATAAACCAAAAGAATGAAAAAAATTTATTTAATATTATTATTATTTACCGCTTTGAGCATTTTTGCCCAAAAAGGTGAAGGCGGTATGTGGATGCCCAATACCATAAAACAAGTAGAAAGTGATATGCAAAATATGGGTATGCAAATTTCGGCTGATGATATTTGGAGTAACGAAAAACCTGCTATCAAAGATGCTGTGGTACAACTCGGTAACGGCTGTACCGCTGAGGTCATGTCTGATAAAGGATTAATTTTTACCAATCACCATTGCGGGTATGACGCCATTCAAAAATTATCAACCGTCGAACACAATTATCTCGAAGATGGTTTTTGGGCAAATTCTTATAAAGACGAACTTCCGGCAGAAGGACTTACAGTTACGTTTATAGAGGATATTATCGATATAACCGATGAAGTTTTAAAGGGTGTAACCGACCAAATGTCTGCCAAAGAACGGCAATCTAATATTGATAAAAACATTGCCGGCATTAAACAAAAAACCGAACAAGACAGGTTTCATACCATAGAAATAAAACCCTTTTTTAAAGGCAATAAGTATTATATGATCAAACGAACAACTTTTTATGATATTCGTTTGGTCGGTACGCCACCGGCAGATATAGGAAAATTCGGTGGGGATACAGACAATTGGATGTGGCCGCGTCATACCATAGATTTTTCCATTTTTAGAATCTATGCCGGTAAAAACAACCAACCGGCAATGTATTCGCCTGACAATCAACCTTACAAACCTAAAAAGTTCTTAAAAATATCATTGGAAGACTTAAAACCCGGTGATTTTACCATGGTTGTAGGTTTTCCGGGAAGAACGACCGAATATTTAACCTCTTTTGCCGTACAACAAATGCAAGATTTGCGTGATCCCGCCAGAGTTGCCGTCCGTGAAATCAGCTTGGGTATTATGGATAAACGTATGTCAAAAGACAAAACGCTTAAACTCAAATTGGCGTCCAAACACGCTTCTTTGGCTAATTATTGGAAATTTTGGATAGGCGAAAGTCAAGGTTTAAAAAAGTTTAAAGCCGTAGAAGCCAAACAAAAATTTGAACGGGTATTTGCCAAACGAATCAATCAAAATCCGGAACTGAAAACCAAATACGGCAATATTTTACCTCGTTTAAAAGAACTCTATAACCAATTAAAACCTTATGCTGTTGTACAAGATTATACAAGTGAAATTTTTGGACGAAATATCGATTTGCCCATAATTTCTTTGATTACAAGCATGCTTGAACAACAAAGCAAGGAACGTGGTAACACTTTCTACACCATGGCTAAAGACAAATATAAAAACTATTTGGTTAATAATGTTCTGAAAGATTTTGATAGAGAAACCGATAAAGAAATATTTGCCGCATTGATAGATTATTATGTAAAAAATGTAAAGCCTGAATTTATCAGTCCCGAACTCAATAAAGCTTTACAATTTAAAACCTCACAACAATTGGCTGACGAATTGTACAATAACTCGTTGTTGAGTACCCAAGCGGGAATAGACAAACTCTTTGCTTCAAAAGATTCTAAAACCTATTCACAACTTCTACAAAATGATCCGGCATACAAAATACTAAATGCTCAAAAAAAATGGATTGATGAAAAAGTAAATAATCCCGTAGGAAAAATCAATGAAGAAATTAAGGATTTGATGGGCAAATACTTAAAAGCTCAAATGCGTGTTTTTTCTGACAAACTTTTTTATCCCGATGCCAATTTTACTATGCGGGTTGCCTATGGTAAAATCAAAGGATTTGAACCGCGCGATGCCGTATATTACAAAGCTTTCTCACACTTATCAGGTGCTATTGAAAAATACAAACCCGGTGATCCGGAATTTGACTTACCGCAAAAATACATTGATTTGTACAACAAGCATGATTACGGACGCTACGCCAACAAACAAGACGGTACATTGGTAACCGATTTTTTGGCAACCAATCATATCACCGGAGGCAATTCGGGAAGCCCTATCCTCAATGCACGAGGCGAACATATCGGATTGGCATTTGACGGTGTTTGGGAAGGCGTTATGGAAGATGTGTATTACCGACCGGAAATTGCACGAAGCATACACGTAACAGACCATGCCGTACTATTTGTTATTGACAAATTTGCCGATTGTCAGCATATTATGAAAGAATTGACTATCGTTGACCATACTCATAATAAGCCTGTACATTCTATAAAGAAAAAACGCAAAAAGTTTTTAGGTATTTTCTAATTATTACCCGAGATTATATCAACTTATTGATTGTCAGTTTTTTATTATATTAACAAAGGATTTGTTTTATTTTTTAATATTTGCAAGTCTTTTGGCGATAAGATATTTTTTGTAATTTCGCTAATAAATTAAATCGA
>JALVKK010000287.1 GCA_027033875.1 Flavobacteriales bacterium | reverse complement strand
AGGTGTGTCGCACCTACGGCGCTCAATGGTGATCTTTTATCGTTTCATCTACTAACAGAGCGCCCCTCTGGGGCTCAATGGTATTTTTTTTTTGTTCATTTTATGAGGCGCACAGGTTGTGCGTCTCTACAACGAACATTATGAACATTACAAACATTATGAACATTCAACTATAATAATGTCACCCCTTCGGGGTTCAATCAAATCAAAAATCTGAAATCTTATGTGTTCTTTTGTGTCTTATATGATTTAAAAAAATCTGAAATGAATAAATAATTCTCAATTCATCAAATTCGAAAGTAGAATTACAGTTTGAAGCAATAAACAATCATCAAAAAACAATATCTACAACGAAGCACAACAAATCGGAAATCTGAAATCGAAAATCTGAAATCTTAAATCAATAAAAAACTCAATTCCTCACTCCTCATTCCTCAAATCAAAAGCATAAAAATACTTTGAAACAACAAGCAAACATTAAAGAACAAAATAATCTATGAAGCACAACAAGTCATCAATTCCTCATACACTATTCCAAAAAAAATTTAATATCATTGAATAATCTTTTCATCCACTTGGATAATATCCGGTAATTTTATTTTTCATGATTTTCATAGAGATCGTCCCAAAGCGGATTGTTTTCGGAATGACGTCCGTGATCAAAATTTTCATAGATTTCAAATTCTTCTTCGGAAGTTTTCTTCTTGCTAAACCACAAACCGAAGGTCATTAATAAGGCAGACCCCAAGATAACGTATGAAATGACTTCTTTACTAAAATAAGGTATTTTATAAATCTCCGGTATTTTATAAAACAACAAAATGGTAATCAAACCTCTAGGTGCCATAAATACTTCGGGGAAAAGAGATTTTCCGGCAAAAAAGACTTTTAAATTCAAAAAACGTACTAAAAAAGTCAGTAACAAAATAAATGTACCTATAATCACAACATTTTGATAAAAAATACCATTGATATCAATGGTCATACCAAATAAGACAAAGAAAAAAGTACGAATTAAAAAGGCGGTTTCAAAAGTAATTAATTTGAATTGCTCTCTAACTTCTTCAATCCGCTCTTTTTTAAAGATTTTAGACAGTCGTTTTTTAAAAAATATATCGAAATTCTCAAGCATGACTCCAAAAATCAAAATCAGTATCAAACTGGACAAGTGCATGATTTTTCCTAGAATAAACAATGCCGTTAAAATGGAAAGAAACAGAAAAAATTTAATTTTAGTATGTATTTTTTGAAATAAAAAGATTAGCAAATAACCGGCTATAAGTGAAACCAAAATGGTTACCAATAAACCGCCACCTACTTTGGCAAAAACATGCCCTTGGCTACCGGGTAACATCAATACAATATCAAAAGCTAAAATACCCAAAATATCACTAAACGTTGATTCGTATATCAAAAATTCCTTCTTTTCTTCATCTAAAAAATGTACGCTGGGAATCATAATAGCACTACTAACCACAGACAAGGGTAAGGCATTGATATAAGCCGTATAAAAATCGTGCGTCAATCCCATTCCGTATATTAAATAAGCAATAGCAAATGACGTTCCTAGCAATATCAACAATGCCGTAGTAAAAGCTTTAATAATCAGTCCTCTTTTGTCTTTTGTCAGTTTTAAATCCAAAGCTGCTTCTAAAACTATCAATAATAAACCTACCAAACCCAAAACATTAACCGTAGGTTGTAAATTTGGTAAGTGAAAATCAAAGGTTTGAGAAATATTGTTTAAAATAATACCGGTTATCAACAGCAATAAAACCGAAGGGACTTTTATCTTTTTGGAAATAATATCAAAAAAGTAGGATAATATGATTAAAAAACTGACACCGAGAATAAAATAATAACTGTTCATGATTTTTCTATTTACCAATTAGTTATCGGCAAAATAAGAAATTTTAGTTAATCTGAAAAATGTTTTTATACAAAGGTGTCGCCCCTAGCGGGGCTTAATGGTATTTTCCTATTGATAACATTACAAAGGTGTCGCCCCTAGCGGGGCTTAATGGTATTTTCCTATTGATAACATTACAAAGGTGTCGCCCCTAGCGGGGCTCAATGGTATTTTCCTATTGATAACATTACAAAGGTGTCGCCCCTAGCGGGGCTTAATGGTAATCTTTTATTGTTTCATCTACTAACAGAGCGCCCCTCTGGGGCTCAATGTTTTTTTTTGTTCATTTTATGAGACGCACAGGTTGTGCGTCTCTACAACGAACATTATGAACACTACGAACATTACAAACATTATGAACATTACAAACATTATGAACATTCAACTATAATAATGTCACCCCTTCGGGGTTCAATCAAATCGCAAATCTGCGCTTCGGTAGCTTCGGTACACCCCTCACTACGTTCGGAGCACTCAGCCACCGGGACAGAAAAAAATCACTCAGCGACCTACTTTCTTTCATCAATTCATCAGGTCATCAGTTCCTCAACTCAACAGTTCATCAACTCATCAATTCATCAATCCCTCAATTACCCCAGCAAATTCTTAATATCATCAACATTCAACGATTTCATAATTTTCTCGTCTGTTTGAACTATATCGGTTGCT
>JALVKK010000286.1 GCA_027033875.1 Flavobacteriales bacterium | reverse complement strand
GCCAACGCATAAAGCCATACACATTGCCAAGTCGCACAAAGCCAACCGCACAAACCAAAACTTGTCAATAAGTATGTCTTTGCCAACGTTCGGAGAAAATGAAACTTGTAACAAATTTAAAAAAAGAATATAAAGGAATGATAGACAGCCAGTGCATAATATTGTATATAAGCAATGGCGGACAAAGTGCTAAAAATGAAACAAATATGAATAAAACAAACGGTAGTGCAAAAATGAAAGTAAGTGCGGTAAACCCCGCCACTACTCATACACATAACCGTTGAAAGTCAGAAATTGATAGACCCGAAAGATTAAATAATTCATCGGATCTATTGTAAATTCGATTATTATGAATGACAATATTGTAGAGTGGACAGGTTATGCAGCTATGGCAATATTAATAATTTCTTTCTTGATGAAAGATATTAAAAAACTACGCATCATCAATACGATTGCTTGTCTGCTGTTTGTGATATACGGCTATATGCTTCACTCCTATCCCATTATGATTAGCAATGCCTTTATCGGCATGGTAAATCTTTACTATTTATATCAAAAAAATGTTGATAATCAATGATTTAAAACTCAGATTTTTCATGCAATTTAACCGTCGGATATTTGGTTTTGGTCATTTCATAAGAAAAGGGCGAATCAGCTAAAAAGACTTGTTTACCGTATTTGTCTTTGGCCAAATAACGCTGTTTGACCCGTTTAAAATCTTTGTATTCGTCATTATTTTCATCTTCGGGTTCTACCCAAAAAGCTTTATACACATTGAGCGGCTCATACGTACATTTGGCACCGTATTCGTGTTCTAAGCGGTATTGAATCACATCATATTGAAGCGCACCGACAGTTCCGATTACTTTTCTACCGTTAAGGTCTAAAGTAAACAATTGCGCCACGCCTTCGTCCATCAATTGGTCGATACCCTTTGCCAACTGCTTTGACTTCATAGGATCGGCATTGTTGATATAACGAAAATGCTCGGGTGAAAAACTCGGTATTCCCTTGAAAAACAACAATTCACCTTCGGTAAAAGTATCGCCTATTTTAAAGTTTCCGGTATCGTGCAAACCGACTATGTCGCCGGGAAAACTTTCATCGACCACTTGTTTTTTTTGGGCAAAAAAAGTATTGGGGCTTGAAAATTTAAAATTTTTCTTCAATCGGGTATGAAAATAAGGCGTATTTCGCTTAAAAGTTCCGGAAACAATCTTAACAAACGCCAAACGGTCGCGGTGTTTGGGGTCTAAATTGGCGTGAATTTTAAACACAAAGCCTGTCATTTTGGGTTCGTCCGGTTTAACAATACGTACATCAGATTCTTTTGGTTGCGGTTGCGGAGCTATTTCTACAAAACAATCCAACAATTCCTGAACCCCGAAATTATTTAATGCCGAACCAAAAAATACCGGCTGTAAATCGCCGTTGAGATATTGCTCTCGGTCAAAAGGATTGTAAACGCCTTCAACCAATTCCAAATTGTCTTTGAGTTCCGCCACGGTATCGTCGCCGATAAGTTCCGCCAAACGCGTGTCGTTGACATCTTTGATTTCCTCAGATTCGGCAATACGCTGCTTGCTTTCATCGAGGTACAACAAGATTTTTTGTTCCCAAATATTGTAAACCCCCTTAAAATCGCCCCCCATTCCTATAGGAAAACTCAAAGGCGATACGGTCAGTCCTAATTTTTGTTCAATTTCGTCCAGCAATTCAAAAGCATCTTTACCCTCGCGGTCCAATTTGTTGACAAACACAATCATAGGAATATTGCGCATCCGGCAAACTTGCACCAGTTTTTCGGTTTGTTCCTCAACCCCTTTTGCCACATCAATCACAACAATCACACTATCGACAGCCGTCAATGTACGATAGGTGTCTTCGGCAAAATCCTTGTGCCCCGGAGTGTCCAAGATGTTGATTTTCTTCCCTTTGTAATAAAAGGCTAAAACCGATGTCGCAACGGAAATACCCCGTTGTTTTTCTATTTCCATAAAATCGGAAGTAGCTGTTTTTTTGATTTTATTGGATTTAACCGCACCGGCTTCTTGAATAGCGCCACCAAACAATAATAGCTTTTCGGTGAGTGTCGTCTTACCTGCATCGGGGTGGGAGATAATCCCGAATGTCCGTCTTTTGGCTATTTCTTGTATTAAACTCATTGGTTAGTTGAAAGTTGAATGTTAAAAGTTGAAAGTTTTAGCAGGAAGTGACTAATAACAAATAGATATAATTGCAATGTTTGAATTAAAAATCAGATTTCTCGTCATCCCTCCCAAGGTCGGGATTCTGTCGAAATGACAAAATTAAAAAAATTCAGCCGGCAATTCGCCGGCTGAACAGTAAAATAATAGTTTTTTTAAGCTTCGCCAACCAACTGACCGATAGCTTTGTCAAATACTTCAAAAGGTGCCACACCGACTTGACGCCCGATGGCTTCACCGTTTTGAAAAACCAAAATGGTTGGAATATTACGCACCCCGTATTGAGCGGCGTATTTTTGTTCTTTATCAACATCAACTTTGGCAACGACAATTTTGTCGCCGTATTTTTTTTCCAATTGATCCATAACAGGTGCAACCATTCTACA
>JALVKK010000285.1 GCA_027033875.1 Flavobacteriales bacterium | reverse complement strand
CAAAATATAATAAGGTTATGAGTAAAAAAGCAAAAAAAGAACATAAGAAACAACATAAAAATATGAAGCCGCAAGCATCACAACAAACGGCTGAAGAAGTGCAAGAAAATATGTCTGAAAATCCTACGGAAACCCAAGCTGAATTAGAACAAATGCTTAAAGATGAGAAAGATAAGTATTTGCGTTTGTATGCAGAGTTCGAAAATTTTCGTAAGCGTACCGCTAAAGAAAAATTAGAGCTTTTTGAAACGGCTTCCGAAAAAGTGATTAAAAATTTGTTACCTGTTTTAGATGATTTTGAACGCGCCATTGCCGAGATGAAAAAAAATAAAGAAGACGAAATGGCAAAAGGTGTCAGTTTGATATATGACAAATTTAAGAAAACACTTGAAAAAGAAGGCTTGAAAGATATCGATGTTAAAAAAGGTGATAGCTTTGATCCTGAGATTCACGAAGCGATTGCGCAAATTCCGGTAGAAGACGAAAAGATGAAAGATAAAGTCGTAGATGTGGTAGAAAAAGGATACCAATTAGGTCCTAAAAATATTCGTTTTCCGAAAGTTGTTACAGGTAGATAAAACATTGAATATTAGAACTATATAAAAAACTGTCATGGTGTAATGATACGCCAATGGCAGTTTTTCTGTAATATAAATAACAGTTGAAATAAACAAGATGAAAAGAGATTACTACGAAATTTTGGGTATTAGTAAAACGGCTACGGCAGCAGAGATTAAAAGAGCATATCGCAAAAAAGCCATTCAATATCACCCTGATAAGAACCCCGGTGATAAAGAAGCGGAAGAAAAATTTAAAGAAGCTGCCGAAGCTTATGAAGTGTTATCTGATCCTGACAAAAAAGCACGCTATGACCAATTCGGACACCGTGCCTTTGAAGGTGCCGGTGGTTTTGGTGGCGGTCACCATATGAATATGGAAGATATTTTTGCCCAATTCGGCGATATTTTTGGCGATATTTTCGGTGGCGGTTTCGGATCATCTCAAGGCAGATCATATAGTCGTCGTTCGCCACAAGTGCGCGGTTCCGATTTGCGTGTTAAACTAAAAATTACTTTGGAAGATATTATCAACGGTGGTGAGAAAAAGATTAAAATTAAACGTAAAGTCAAAGCAAACGGAACAACTTATCAAACATGTCACCAGTGTGGTGGTACCGGTAAAATAATGCGCGTTACCAATACTATTTTTGGCAGAATGCAAACCACAGGGACTTGTAATGTTTGTGGTGGAACCGGACAAATACTACAAAGTCGCGGACAAGGCTCTGATGCCAATGGTATGATACTGAAGGAAGATATTGTCAGTATCAAATTACCGAAAGGCGTACGTAACGGCGTCCAATTAAGAGTAGGCGGAAAAGGCAATGAAGCGCCCGGCACTAACGGTATATCCGGTGATTTAATCGTGCAACTTGTAGAGCAAAGTGATGAGCAGTTCAAAAGAGAAGGTAATAATCTGCATTATGATTTATATATCAGTATTCCGGAAGCAGTTTTGGGAACCGATAAAATCATTAAAACACCTTCGGGCAAAATAAAATTACACTTAGAACCCGGGACGCAATCCGGAAAAATATTGCGCTTGAAAAACAAAGGCGTTCCCGACCTTGACGGTTACGGCATGGGCGATTTATTGATAAATGTAAATGTCTGGGTCCCTAAAAAATTGGATAAAGAACAAAAAGAATTTTTTAAAAAGCACTTTGAAGATCCCAATTTTCAACCCAACCCCGGGAAGTCGGAAAAATCGTTTTTTGAAAAAATTCACGATTTATTTTCATAAACCTGTAACCTGTTAGGATTTCAAACCTGACAGGTTTTTTTTGTTGAAAGTTATATTTATGTAATAGTTACCGCCAAACAAAACGACAAAATACGGAGATTAAAAACATATATCCCGAAAGATAAGCTGAGAATATTTTGTTTGCGGAGAATAATTAGTATATTTGTCGCATATTATGCGAAGAATAAATATTTACATACACGAACAAGATAATTGGCCTTACTTTACTTGGGACAACAAGAGAATATTGTTGAAACTTGGCGAAACAAGAAACCTTCAGGGAAAATTATTGGGAAAAATGGAAACGCTTGGTTTTGATTTACAAAATGAAGCCGTATTAGATACATTAACATTAGATGTAATAAAATCATCGGAAATAGAAGGTGAACATTTGGAAAGAGAACAAGTTCGTTCTTCAATTGCCAGAAGATTGGGGCTTGACATTGGTGGAGCAGTTTATTCGGAAAGAAATGTTGAAGGAATTGTGGAAATGATGTTAGATGCTACTCAACGATATTCAGAACCTCTAAATTCAGATAGGTTATTTGATTGGCACGCTGCCTTATTTCCAACAGGAAGAAGTAATATGTATAAAATTACTGTTGCTGATTGGAGAAAAGACCCTATGCAAGTAGTTTCAGGACCTATGGGAAAGGAGAAAGTGCATTATGAAGCACCTAAACCTGAACTTGTGCCCCAAGAAATGAATAAGTTTCTTTATTGGTTTGAAAATGAAAATGAATTAGATTTAGTGTTAAAAGCGGCTATTGCGCATTTGTGGTTTTTAACAA
>JALVKK010000284.1 GCA_027033875.1 Flavobacteriales bacterium | reverse complement strand
TCCATTTCTTGAATATCGATATTAGCATCTTTTTCACAAGCAGTAAACAATAAGAGTATAAATGATATAAAACTGATTTTTTTCATTAGCTTAAAATTTAAAATTATATGTAATGGACGGCACCCACTTAAACAAGGTAATTTGTTTTGCCTTTAAGGATTGGCTGTTGTTTTCCCAATCTTTACGAAAATAAATAAGATACGGATTGAGATGTCCGTAAGCATTGTAAACGGAGAAATTCCAACTCGAACGGAATTTTTTACCGGGTTTGTTATGCAAAGTAAATGACACGTCTAACCGGTGATAATCCGGCATCCTACCCCCATTACGTTCCGTAAAATATGGATATTCACGTCCATCTACTTGATAAAATCCGGCCGGAAATGTAACGGCGTTTCCGGTATAATAAACCCATACGGCACCGAGATCAGTACGTGGAGTCAACTTGTAATTCATCACAATAGAGACATCATGTATGCGGTCTTGACGGGCAGAGAACCATTTACCGCCGTTGATCCCGTCAAATTGTTTGAGCGAACGCGATAGTGTATATGATATCCAGCCGTTTAATTTACCTTGTTTTTTACGCAATAACAATTCCAAGCCGTAAGCTTTGCCTTGTCCGTACAATAAATCTTTTTCTACTTCAGGATTGAGCGTAACCTGAGTCCCCGTTTTATAATCTACGACATTTTGCATGGTTTTGAAATAGACTTCCGTCGAAAATTCCAATTTTCCGTCTTGCAAGTTTCTAAAATATCCCAATGAAGTTTGATATGAAGTTTGAGCCGGTATATTCAATCCGCTGGGCATCCATACGTCGGTCGGGTTTGATGACGACGAATTGCTCATCAAATGCAAAAATTGGTAAGTTTTAGCAAAGGCCGCTTTGATAGAATGCTTATCGTTGAAAGCATAACTCATACTGATACGAGGCGCCAATCCGTGAAAGGTTTTGATAGCTTGCCAACGATTATAATGTTTGGTAAATTCCTCATCGCCTTGCGCATCATACTTGGTAAAATCACCACCACCGAAATGAATAAAATTGGTGTAACGCAAGCCTAAGTATAGTTTTAATTGGTCCGTAATACCATATTTGTCCGAAAGATATAAAGCGTTTTCCAAGCTATAACGATTGGTCAAATTCAGTTCGGCTAATTCTTCTTCATATTCACTGGACTCAAAAGTGCTTGGTTTTAAAGTATGGTGTGTCATATCTATTCCGAAGTTAATTTTATGCCTGTCGTTCAAATAGTAGTTAAAATCGTTTTTGAATGACATATCTTGAATGCCGGCTCCCAATTTAAAAAAGAAATCGGTATAGCCCTTCTCTTCCAATTTGATACGATAATTATAATCACTGAAAATCAAAGATGTATTGGAAAATAAACGACTGTTAAAAATATGATTAAAGCGGAGTGTCGTTGTGGCATTGCCCCACGAAAAGCCGAATTTGTCATCACTTTCATTGTATCCGAATACATCACGTCCGAAATAACCGGATAAAAATAAGCGGTTGTTTTGATCGATACGCCAATTGGTTTTAAGGTTTAAATCATAAAAGTACAAAGCTGTATTGTCAACATCCGAATCATTGGTAATAGCTTTAACCAATAAATCGACATAAGTGCGTCGTGCGGAAATTAAAAAAGAGGCTTTATCTTTGACAATGGGGGCTTCCAAGGTAAAACGGGACGAAATCAACCCGATACCGCCTTGACCGTGCAGTTCTTGATTGTTACCTTCTTTCATCCGCATTTCCAATACCGATGATAACCGGCTACCATATCTTGCAGGAATATGTCCTTTATACAATTTGGCATCGCGTATGGCATCGGAATTAAAAACTGAGAAAAAACCCAATAAATGCGATGCATTGTAAACCGGCGCCTCATCTAGTAAAATCAAATTTTCATCAATATTACCACCCCTTACATAAAAACCCGATTGCCCTTCACCCGCAGGTTTAACGCCGGGCAAAAGTTGAATAATTTTGAGTATATCTTTCTCACCTAATAAAACAGGCAAATTTTCAATAGCTTTGATATTTAAAGCATGGGTACCGAGTACTGTGGAACGTATATTACGAATTTTTGTTCTGCCACTGACAACTACTTCGTTCAAAGTCTCAGAAGTAGGTGTCAATTTAATATCTTGTTTGATATCTTTATCTACCAAAACATATATTTCTTGATCTTGATAACCAAGGTAATTATATATAATTGTATAAGTCCCTGCCGGCAACCGCAAGGCATAATAACCGTAATAATTGGAAACGACACCTTTTTGCGGATTAGACTTGATATAAACATTCACGCCCATCAAACTTTCGCCGGTTTTAGCATCGGTAATACTACCGCTTAGGGTATATTTTTGTTGTGCCTGACCGGACATCATAACCGAAAATAATAATAAAGTTAAAAAATGTTTCATTGACAAAAAGTTTGTGTCAAATTTAGTAAAAATAATATTGTATAAATATATTTTAACAAAATTTTGTATAAAAAGAACTTTCAACGAATAAATTATCTTTGCAAAAAAAACAATAAATGAGCCAAACCAAAAAAGCCGCTTTTACGACCTTGGGATGTAAACT
>JALVKK010000283.1 GCA_027033875.1 Flavobacteriales bacterium | reverse complement strand
TGTTTAAAATTTTTATTTTACAAAAAAATAATAAAAATTTATAATACATTCAGGAACTCTCATGAATTTATTTTAATCATATCCTTGTGTGTATTTTATGATTAAAAAAATTCATGTTCGTTTCATAAAATTTTATTTATTTCAACCTTTATAAACTATAAAAGATTTTGTCAAACCAAAAAATTTTTCTTTATAAATCATAGCTTCCGGAAAAAGTTGTTTGAGTTCTTTCAGGCTCAAAAGTCTTATAGAATTAATTTTTTCGATTGCTTTTTGTTTATCACGTATTTTATTATTCCAACCGATTTCAAAATTTCTGAGAAGACAAATTTGAATTTTTAAAGGTAAAAATTGAAAAAAAGGAAAAAGAAAATGCGGTTCAATCGGAAAATAACGATTCGGGGTTTGTATAAAAAATCTTTTTCCTACTCGTTTTACTTCGTCAGCCATTTGTTGTTGTTGTTTAAAATTTCCGACATGTTCGATAACGGAATTGGAAAATACTATATCAAATTCATTATCCCTAAACATATTCAAGTTTCTGGCATCTCCTTCAATACTTTTAAAATTAGGATAAGATATTTCGGGTTTTGTAAGATTTAATATCACAACATTAATATCATTAATATCTGTAAATCTCATTCTTTTCCAAAAAATTTGAGTACCGCCTACGTCAAGTATATTAAGAGGACGTGAAATAGGTGCTATAAAAGATTTGAAAAGTTTGAATCTTTTTTGTCGTAATTTTGTCGCTAAGGAAAAAGCTTGTTTATTATCTGCAAATTTTCTGAAAATCTTCATATTATAATTTTTAGTTACCGGTTTCTATTAGCATTATATAAAAAAATTTGTTGTATATAATTAATGTGTGTTTATTTGTGTTATTGAAGCAAATATAAATACATTATTTTGCAAAAAGAAATCCTAACTTTCAAATGTATTATAATTGTCTGTCTAAAAAAGATTTATTGATTCATCTAATTTTGAAAAATATATTCAAAAGACTTTAACTGGTCGATAAAAGGTTGTTATAAATATTCAATAATTTCAGATGAAAATCTAATTTTTCCCTATTTTTCAATAATTTTTCCGGATTACTATTGACAAGCATTTCAATTTTTTCGGTCAAGTCTTCTAAATCTCCGGTTTTAAACAATACCGTCCCTTTGGGACGCACACATGTATCCGACCCTATTGCCGGCACGCCTAAATCCATAGCTTCTTGCAAAGATACCCCGTATCCGTCAGAAATGTTGGTGCGAACCAAGAATGCAAAGTTTGAGAGATAATCTATCAATTGACTGTCGTATATCAAATCGATATGTTTTTGTAAGCCGTATTTTTGAATCAAATCATTCAGATAGACCAAATCCGAACTGATTTTATTGACCATAAAAGTCATGTGAAATTTGTCTTTGTGTTGTTTTAAAAACTCAAATATTAAAGGAACATCATATATTTTTTCGGCGGATTCTTTGGTTAATCTTGACACATTGTACAAAAAGTGAATTTTATTGTCATTGAAAGTTAATTTAACCGGATTTTCAGGCTCAGGCGGCACGTATGCCGGCAAAAACAAATTGTTAATATGTTTTGACCGCAACAATTCCGATAAATTTTTTGAAACGGAAATCAAAGTCAAATTACGGGTATGTTTTAAAAAGAAAATAAAGATTTTTTTATACACTTCGGGGTAATGCAATAGTCTTTCACTATGTATTGTAACAATAATTTTACTCCGATTAAGAAGCGAAAAAATAAAATAATACAAAAAATGAAACTTAAAAAACTGATGAAAATGAACGACTTTATGTTTGTTGGTAAATAAAAACTTCAAGTACCATAAAGCGCTTTTACCGGTCGGGATAACATGTGCTTTGCGGTTAAAATAATGGTCATAAATAGTGTATGGTATTTTGTGTTTTTTAAGCAATTTTTCCATTCGGTAAATATGGACACTAATTCCTCCGAAAGGGGGCGGATAAGGACCAAAAACAGCTATATTCCGTTTCATGCAATTTTTTTTAATTTGTGATGAGCAATCATAAGAAAACTGTAAAAATACGCAATAAATATGATACCTTGTACTCTGTAAAAAGTTTCGGTAAAACCGGTTAAAAACAAGATAATAAAAAACGAAGCTAATAGCCCGTCACGCCTTTTGACAGCCTTAAATAAAATTGAAAATAACAGACCTAACCATACGATTAGCAAGATAATACCACCGCTCAACCACCATTGGATATAAGAATTGTGCGCATTATATCCTTTTTGAAATAGATAAGTATGTCCGTTTTTTCGGTATTGCGCAATCAGTGCGTCGTTATCGTCGCCGGTACCTTGTCCCAGTATCGGTTTTTCTTTGATCAATTGCCAAGCATCTTGCCAAGAAAGTAATCGCCCTTGTGTTTCGGGATTGTTTTTTAAGGAGTATTTTTTTCTATAATAAAATTTGTAATACCGTTCCACTCCCAAAGTTACCAAAATACGTTCTTTGATAATAGGAATATTAACAGCAATAAGAGCCAATATGATCAATCCGCCGAAATACCCAAAAATATAGGATTGTTTATTAAGAGAGGTGCGGATTTTTTGCACAAAATACATCGTTATAATCAAAAAATATTGAATATATCCTTGCCGGCTGCCGGTAAAAAGAATTCCCAAACTCAATAATATGACTAATGATAAAATCTTTTTCTTTGAAAAATTTAATCCGATATTATCAAACAATAAGAACGATATTGCCAAGAGCGTCATCATGGCAACATAAGTAGGGTGCTGATTAAAAACAGATAAAAAATCATATCTGTAAAAATAATACCAATTGATACCGAGAGCTTTGTTGATACTGATATCCAATTGACGGTAAAGTGCATATAAAAAAGTAATAATAAAAAAAACGACATTGGCATAAATGTAAGTTTTGATAATTTTGTACCTGTTTGAGTTTACCAGAGAAGCCGAAGTATAAAAAATAACGGGCAAAACCGCAAAACTCAAAAATCGTTCAATGATTTTAATCCCCCTTTCAAAATTGGAAGTGTATGACAAACCGATTGCTAATACCAAAAAAAACACTACCGGCAGAAGTAAATAATAATTTTGATGTTTTTCTTTACGTAAGTTTGAAAAATTAATCAAAAACAGAATACCGGTAACCGGAATAAGCCAAATAGCCACTCGCATATTATATAGCGGGGCTATTGCCAAAAGGATTAAAGCATATAAAAAAAAATCAACTGCCGGTTTGTTTCGCATAATTTTCAGATTGGTATTTGTAATTGATTAAAACAAAAATAATAAAATAAGTAACGGCTATACTACTGTTAAAAAAATGTCCCGACAATCCGACTATCCCGAGCAAAGCCAGCAGAAAAAACAATTTGAATTTATAACTAAAAGAAACCCGATTATAAATTTTGATAAAAATATACAAATACAATAGCAGTCCGATAATTCCAAAAAACAGAAACAAATCAAAAAAACCCATTTCCATATAATATAGTTCTACATCTTGTCCTCCAATAAAAAAATTCGGCAAAGTCCATATTTGAGTAACTAAAGGTATGAATTTGGCTTGCAAAAAAGTATTTCGACCGGATAGCAAAGCAAACAACAAACCACCTTTATGATAATTGTATTGAAAAACTCCCCAGGCATTGAGCAATATTTTATTGATAATCGAACTAAAAATAAGGTAACCGGCAACAGCCAGCGATAAACCGACAATCAATATTTTTTTTATGGAAACTCTTTGAGTAAGATGAAACAGTATCAATAAGAGAATAAACAAAAATACCGCTTTGGTGGCAACCAATATCGATGTTATCAAAATCAACCAAAAAATCCATTCTTTGATAAACAGATAAAACCGCCTGTAATAAAAAGTAGTCAAAGCAAAAATAAAAAAATAACTCGAATCATTTTGCGCATAAATCAAACCGTTATAACCAAAACGCCAAGGTCCGGCATAAGTCCTGAAAACTTTTATGGATAACAATAAAGCTATGATAATAACAAAACCGTTAATCCAAATGATTGACTTGTACAGTTTTAACAATTTTTCGGGATATTTATCGGAGTCTAATACATCGGACGCCGCTATATATAACAAAATAATTAAAATATACTTAAAAAACCGATTCAAATTATCACCGAAATGCAAATCCGTCATTTCTTGATAAATAAGATATTGACCCGTAAGAAAAAATAAAGCAAAAATAAATATGGAAAATAACAAATGTAATTTTTGCTTGTTTAATAAAATAATTGCATATAAGAAAAAAAACAGCTCGAATAAGCCTTTAACGATAATCCCCAATCTGAAACTGCCGTAACCACCTCTAACTTCAATTTTATAAATACCATCTACTATAAAAAATATCAATAAAGATACTGCTAACAGTAGTAAGGATAATTTATATCCGAAATATTTTTTAATTTGATTCATAAAAGAAAATGTAATACAAATAAATGTTATTTTTTATGTTTTTGATATGCCAAAGCAAACAAAGCAAAACGTACAAATAAACTCAACAAACTGGCAAAAGCTACTCCATATAAGCCAAACTGGTAAAAAAGAATATAATTCAAAATAATATTTAACGTCAATACAGACAGGTTTATTTTCAGATTCAAAATATAATGTCGTTTGACAGCCAGATAATTACCAAAAACAGATGTAAAACCTTGAAATATTTTAGCAAGAAGAATGATAATAAATAACCAATAGGTATCAATAAATTTAGTAAAAAACAAACTGATAAAATATATATAAAATATAGCTATAAACACACTAGCGATCAACATCAAAATAACAATTTTTCTAAATAAAACAGGTACTTCTTTAACAGATTTTTTTATTTTTTCAATATCAACTTGTACTAATGTGATAGGGATTAATAAAAGGATATTAGCTATATTTAATGAAAAACTGTAATCGGCTATATCTAAATTGGGATGTGCAGACAATAATTTGATAATAAAAATATCGGTATATAAAAACATCAAATTGGCAAAATTGCTCACTGCCAAAGTCTGGGAGTTTGGTAACAATCTGACAAACAATCTTCCGTATCGTTTTAACCGGTGCCAACGGATTTGCTCTTTATAAAACAACCAAAAACTCAATAAGAAGCCGGGAATAATTAATAAATATGCCGGATAGACAAAGCCGTATTTTGAAACGGAAAAATACCGGATACCTACAAACACCAAGCTGTAAAATAAAACCGAGACAAGTATTTTGTACAGCGAAACCATATTACTGTTTCTGCGGACTAACAAGTAACTCTGCGTAATTCCTCCCGTAAAATACAAAGCATAAAATAATAACGGTATCAATAAAATAATCAGATGAAATATCCCTAAAACAGGTGCTGCGATTAAAGATAATATAATGGTAAAGAAAACCGATAAGGCATAAAAATAATTTTTGTTTTGCTTGTTAGTAGTATAGCTGACAATCAAGGCAGGTAACCCGAAAGCCAAAAATGAAGAAATAACTTCAATGAATTTTTTATAATATTCCAAATTACCATAATCTGACTTACTCAAGTAATCTGCCGCAAAAAACAATACCAACATTTCCAAGCCACGCGTAAAAACTATGGAAAATCCGTAAAGAATATATTTTTTATGTATCAGTTCTTTAAGTTGCATATTCTGTTAGTCTAATTTGGCAAAATGTAGCTTTAAAGCCAATAAAACGGTGATAATGGTAAACTTATTTCTCGATTCAAAAATATCGTCATGGTAAATCCGGATTAAATCTTTTTGTAGTTCGGGGGTGATATAAGGTTGATGTATTTCCGTTTCAAAAATACGTTTCAATGTCTGTAATATAACCGGATTTTCTTTGAGCCACAAACCTACCGGATTCATACTTTCATAGTTCAAGTTGAGATATTTTTTTAGTCCGTTGTAATATTTTTTAAATAATTTTCCATATTTGACTTTCCAATAACTATCGGGTTTCATTTCAATTTTATCCCAAGGATAACCAACCACTTGCGGGTGGTATTTTTTTAACCAATCAAAATATATTTTTTGATATTTTTTATAGTCATTAGGGAGCAACATACAAAATTGAATGAGGTCAGCATCATAAAAAGAAGAAAAACTATCCACCAAATGATTTATAGAACGGTCTCCCATTATGGTACCGTTTATTTGTCTTTGTTCATAAATATATAATTCATAGCCGCGGTTTTGATATTTCTCCAAAATTTCGTTCAAGACACTTATTTTGTTTAACAATTCAGGGTGTTGTACAAAGCCGGTATAACCTAATTTTTCTTTATTTTGTTGAAAATCAAAAGTATTTTTAGCAAAAGAACCAAACAACACATCACCTATTTGACCTGAATGTAATACAGGTGTATTTTGCCAATCAAATTTTCTTAAAACTGATGTAAGATGTGCCGAACCATTGTAAAAAATCATACCGTCATTGGGTATGATATAATTTTCGTATATATTGTCAATCAAAAAATCCCCGCCATCCAAATATTCGGTATGGTGGTTAAAGCCTTCGCCTTTAGCAATTTGTTTGGCATAAACAATATCTTTTGATCCCGATTGGCCAAAGGTTAAACTTTGAATATTGTCAAATCCTAGTTCTTTGGCAATTAGAACATTGACTCGAGCATCCATGCCGCCACTTAAAAGTGTAAAATACGAGTCGGAATACTGTTTGTTTTTTTGCCAAATCCGTTCAATACTACTCACTAATAGATTTTCTATTTTATTAATAGCTTCGTCATATGCAATAGGTATGATCCCCGATTGATATTCAAAATATCTTTGTTTTTTGATTTTTTTTTGAGATACATCAAAAATCAAAATATGACCGTAAGGCAGAACTTTAATTTCAGAAACATAAGTATAGTCTTCCAGTATAATGCCGTACAAAGCCATCATATATACGGCATCATGGTTTAATGTATAAGGAATATTTTTTTGTCGCAAAACTTTTGTCAAAACTTGCATCGATGATGCAAAAGCAAAACCATATTGCTGATTGAAATAATAGTAAAACCGCCGAGTTGCCAAATTATCGGTAAATAAATATAATTTTTGTTGCTTTTTATCAAAGATAAAACCGTTAAATCCTCCTTTTAGTTGCGAAACAAAATCAATACCTTTTTTTTGATAATTACGAAAGAAATCATCAAAATTTTGGATCCCGTCAGTTAAATTAATACCTTCAAAACCAATGATAAATAATTCATTTTCTTTAAAAAAACGATCTTGATTGAGTTTGTTTAATACTTTTCGTCCTACAATATGTTTTTGAAACTGAATTGTTTCACTAATTCCTTCAAAATCATCAAAATTTTGTGTTGCTGAAGCTGTAACTTTATCTTTTAAGAAAAAACCGAAAAGACCTGATGCCATAAAAAAGGATTAAAAAAATCAAATTTACATCAAAAAGCCGGATTATAAAAAAAACAATTAGGCAAATTTCTGACATTCCGGACATAAAAAATTATCACTAAATTTGTAATTTATATCAAAAAGATATGATCAACAAACTCTCCATACTCATTCCGGCATACAACGAAGCCAAAACCATACATCTGATTTTAGATAAAA
>JALVKK010000282.1 GCA_027033875.1 Flavobacteriales bacterium | reverse complement strand
TCGTCCGGAACTTTCAACTCAGGTTATTGAGCTTGTCGAAATATAACATTTAACTTTCAACTAATATATTATCTTTGCAAAGTAAATAATTTAGAATGACTGACAAGATACTCATTTTCGGTGAAAAACTTTATCTCAAAATAAAAGATATTTGGGAGACTGATCGGATGCACCGGATTATCAGCAATTTGCTGGTATCGGTTTTCTTGTTATCTCTGCTTTTATATTTATTGATACACCAACAGATATTGCCGGCTATCGGTATTTTATCGGCTTTTGCCAATCCGTTTTTCAGTATTGAAGCTTCATTTACACTGTTATTATTGACAGAAATTATTTCAATGATTTTTGTATTGCCTAAATCCGTTGCCAAATCGGTTGCCAAACAATTTGAGTTGTTGTCTCTGATATTCTTACGGCACGGATTTCAAGAGTTTTCCAACGTACATTCGCTCAATTGGGAAGAGATGGTCAAGCCGGTCGAATATATGTTTGTATATGGCGCAGCTTCGTTGTTTGTCTATTTTATTATCGGTATTGTTTACAAAAAACAACGACATATTATTATCTGTCGTACCGACAAGGCGCAACGCAATTTTGTTCGTTTCAAAAGGGTGATTTCATTATTATTGCTAATAGCTTTTTTTGTTATTACAGCTATAGACTTTAACAATTTGATAATCAACAACATATATACAGCTTCTTTTCATATGTTTTTTACAATTTTGATTTTTAGCGATATCATGATTTTGTTGATTACCATCAGATATGCTTTGGATTACCGGACCATGTACCGGTATTCGGCATTTATATTAGCCACTATATTTATTCGTATTGCTTTGACCTCACATCCGTATTACGATATTGTAATCGGGAGTGCATCGGCATTGTATCTGCTGTTTTTGGTATTGACTTACAATTATTTTGAAGCTGCCAAAAAAATCAAAAAACAATCGGCTGTAAAACAAAAAAAATTACCTGAAAAATATTTATAATAACAATTATACATTTTTTATTATGGAAGTAAAAGGAAAAATCAAATTGATCGGCGAAACCAAAACTTATGGCAGTAACGGTTTCAGAAAAAGAGAAATGGTCGTTACGACAGATGAACAATATCCGCAGTTTATCAATATTGAGTTTATTCAAGACAAAACGGATTTGCTCGACAATTTTAATGTTGGCGATGAAGTAGAAGTCAGTATCAACTTACGCGGACGCGAGTGGGTTAGTCCCGAAGGCGAAACCAAATATTTCAATTCGATACAAGGTTGGCGTATTACCAAACTAAACACGGAAGCACTACAAGATGTACCGCCACCTGTTGATGACGGTTTTGAACCCGCAGATACTTTTTCGAATGAACCTGAGGACCCTGACAATGATTTACCGTTTTAATGACAGAGTCTTCGTCAAAATTCATTGTGCAATTGCAGGATGATTAATTATTAATTGTGGTATATAATAAAAAAGACCGCCAAACGGCAGTCTTTTTTATTGTGGTGTTGGATATATAAAAATGTAATTAACGTTTAATTTTTTCTTTTTGTTTACGCAGTTGTCTTTTTAAAACATCGTATATCAAGTCCATGGCTTTTTCAAAGGTTTCTGCATTGCGTGAAACGAAAATATCATTGCCGGGGACATCAATTTTTACTTCGACCGTTTTATTTTCTTTTCCCGTATTGTTGAGTTTCAAATAAACTTCCGCTTCAATCACACGGTCGAAAAAACTGTCCAATCTGTCTAATTTTTTTTGAATAAAATTGATTAATTTTTGATCGGCATCAAAATTAACTGCTTGATAAATTGCTTTCATAGGCACGAATTTTAAGTTAATAATTCTATTTTCTGCTTCTCGGATGCGTATTCCGATAAATTTTTTTCAATTCTTGAATACTACTGTGCGTATATACCTGTGTGGCTGCCAAACTGCTGTGTCCCAACAATTCCTTGATAGAATTTAGGTCGGCGCCGTTGTTGAGCAAGTGCGTGGCAAAAGTGTGACGCAAAATATGCGGACTTTTTTTATGTTTGGCACTCACACTACTAAAATACGAATTTATAATGCGATATACAAGGACATCATACATTTTTTTACCTTTTTTTGTGAGAAAAAGAAAATTTTCAACGGATTGGTCTGCAAAAAATTCGTTTTTCAGCTCGAGGTAATTAAGAATACTGTCTATCGTACTTAATAATAACGGCACGATACGTTGCTTATTTCGCTTTCCGGTAACTTTTAACTCTTTTTTATGAAAATCGACATCTTTTTCTTTGAGATTGATCAATTCGGCTCTACGAATACCGGTTGTGTAGAGTAGTGTTATCAAACAATGGTCTCGCACGCCTTCATAATCGTCCGAAAAAAATCCGGAATCTAACAAATCACGAATTTCAAGCTTTGAAAAAGGTACCGGTACTTTTCGATGTACTTTTAATCCGCTCAACTGAGCAGCGGGATTTTGTTGAACACTACCTGTTTTCAGTAAAAATTTATAAAAACTTTTTAAAGCGGCTATTTTGCGGTTTATGGTTTTTTCGGATAATTTTTTTTCAGACAACTGTACAATCCACAAGCGGATATGCTTGCTTGTTGCTTTGTCAACTGTTGTGTTTTGTTCTTGTAAAAAAGATTCAA
>JALVKK010000281.1 GCA_027033875.1 Flavobacteriales bacterium | reverse complement strand
TACGAATGAACGAAGAACAACAACATAACGAACAAGAAAGTATCAAAAAAGTCAAAGGTAAGTTTAGAGAATGGTTTTTGGACTACGCCTCTTACGTGATTTTGGAACGCGCCGTACCGGCGATTGAAGACGGTTTTAAGCCCGTACAACGCCGTATTATGCACTCAATGCGCGAACTGCATGACGGACGCTACAACAAAGTCGCCAATCTGGTCGGTCATACCATGCAATATCACCCGCACGGTGATGCTTCCATAGCCGATGCCATGGTTAATATGGGACAAAAAGACCTGCTCATCGATACGCAAGGAAACTGGGGTAATATCCTCACGGGCGACAGTGCCGCCGCTTCACGTTATATTGAAGCACGCTTGTCAAAATTTGCCTTGGACGTACTGTTCAATCCTAAAATTACCACTTGGGCAGCGTCTTATGACGGTCGTAAAAAAGAACCGGTGAGTCTGCCGGCAAAATTCCCGATTGTTTTGGCACAAGGTGCCGAAGGGATTGCCGTTGGTCTATCGACAACCATTTTACCACATAATTTTAATGAACTCATCGATGCTTCCATAAAAGTTTTACAAGGTAAGAAATTTACGTTGTTCCCTGATTTTCCTACCGGCGGTATGATTGATGTCAGTAATTATAACGACGGTAAACGAGGTGGTAAAATACGGGTGCGAGCCAAAATCCAAATTGAAAACAACAAAACGCTGGTTATTACCGAAATTCCCTATAAAACCACTACCGGCAGTTTGATAGACAGTATTATCAAAGCCAATAACAAAGGTAAAATCAAAATCAAAAAGATTGAAGATAACACCAGCGAAAATGTAGAAATCCGCTTGCATTTACCACCGGGTGTATCGCCTGATAAAACCATTGATGCGCTTTACGCATTTACCAGTTGCGAGATGTCCGTTTCGCCATTGGGCGTTGTAATCGAAAATAACAAACCCCTGTTTTTGGGGGTCAGTGAAATTTTGGAACGTTCGACCCGTCGTACAGTTGAATTATTGCGACAAGAATTGGAAATAGAATTGCAAGAACTGCAAGACCAATGGCACGCCGCCTCGTTGGAACGTATTTTTATAGAAAACCGTATCTATCGTGATATTGAACAGGAAACGACTTGGGAAGGTGTTATCAAAGCCATTGACAAGGGTTTGAAACCGCATATCAAACATTTGAAACGTCAGGTTACCGAAGAAGATATCGTACGATTGACCGAAATCAAAATCAAGCGTATTTCTAAATTTGATATAGACAAAGCACGTAAAAACATCGAAGCAATTGAAGAAAAAATTGCCGAAAAACAATATCATCTGGAACATATCATCGAATACACGATTGACTTTTTTAAAACGATTAAGAAAAAATACGGTAAAGGACGCGAACGTAAAACCGAAATTAAAGCTTTTGAAGATATAGAAGCCACCAAAGTGGTGATGCGTAATGTCAAATTGTATGTTAATCGTGAAGAAGGATTTGCCGGAACGTCGTTACGTAAAGATGAATATGTTGCAGATGTGTCGGATATTGATGATATTATCGTAATCCGAAAAGATGGCAAATTGATGGTATCGAAAGTTGCCGATAAGAAGTTTTTCGGTAAAGACATTATTTATATCAACGTCTTTAAAAAGAAAGACAAACGCACTATTTACAACCTGATTTATCGTGACGGTAAACGCGGTCCTTCATATATGAAACGCTTTTTTGTCAGTGGTGTTACGCGCGACAAAGAATACGATTTGACTGCCGGTAATCCGGGGTCGCAGATTTTGTATTTCTCCGCCAATCCGAATGGCGAAGCCGAAGTGGTTACCGTTCTGCTACGACAAACAGGCAGTTTGCGTAAAACAAAATTTGATATTGACTTTAAAGAATTGGCTATAAAAGGGCGTGGCGTACGGGGTAATCTCGTAACCAAATTGCCGGTGAAAGCTATCAAACTCAAAGAAGCCGGCGTCTCGACCTTAAAACCACGAAAAATTTGGTTTGACGATGTGGTAAACCGGCTCAATACCGAAGAACGTGGCAGATATCTCGGTGAATTTAGTGGCGAGGATCAACTGGTGATGATTTTACAAGACGGACGAATTTCAAAATTTATTCCCAATCTGGAAAAACATTTTCCGGAAAATATGATTTTGCTCGAAAAATACGAAAAAGGCAAGCCCGTTACGGCTGCCTACTACGACAAAGATAAGGACCGTTACTACATCAAACGCTTTTTAATTGATGACCTAAAACGCGAAGAAATTTTTATTCCGGATAATTCGCAACTACTGCAGATATCCTATGATTGGTTACCAGTATGGGAATTACATTTCGCTAAAGAGCGCGGCAAAGACCAAAAACCGCCGCAAGATATCAATGTCAGTGAATTTATCGGTATCAAAGGTATTAAGGCGCAAGGCAATATGTTGAGCAAGAAAAAAATCAAAAATATTGAGATTTTGCCTTCTTTACCTTATGAATCGCAAACTGAAGAAACTTCCGAAACAGACGTGGAAGATGATAATGTTGAGCAAAGTATTGAAGATATACCGTTTGAAATAAAAATACCGAAACCAGAAGAAAAAATAGATGAGCCGGAACCTAAAAAACCGGATAATACGAATCCGCCTACTTTGTTTTGA
>JALVKK010000280.1:2664-7729 GCA_027033875.1 Flavobacteriales bacterium | reverse complement strand
TAGCCGGATTGCTGTTGGTATATATAGAACGACGGGTTGCAGCGTTTTTCCAATTGCGATTGGGTCCTAATCGGGTTGGTCCTTGGGGATTGTTGCAAACCATTGCCGATGCTTTAAAACTGGTATCTAAAGAAATATTCGGAACTAACCGTAAAGATAAATTGCTTTACAATACGGCATATTATTTGGTTATTGTTGCATCACTGGTAGCCTTGTCTGTTATCCCTTTTAGTATAGGTGTACAGGCTTATGATTTGAATATAGGTATTTTTTTCATCTCGGCAGTTTCATCAGTCGGAGTGCTGGGTATTATATTCGGTGGTTGGGGCAGTAACAACAAATACTCTTTGATAGGTGGTATGCGTAGCGGATTACAAATGATCAGTTATGAATTGTCGTCCGGATTGGCTATTTTGACCATAATATTAATGGCAGGTACTTTGCAAATGTCCGGCATCATCGATGCACAACGGGACGGTTTTTTTATCTGGCGCGGACATATTCCGGCTTTGATAGCTTTTTTCGTGTTTGTCATAGCAGGAACAGCAGAAAGTAACCGTACACCTTTTGATTTACCCGAAGGCGAAGCAGAACTCGGTGCCGGTTATCACTCGGAATATTCCGGTATGGGATTCGCTTATTTTTTCTTGGCCGAATTTATCAATATGTTTATTATTTCGGCAGTAGCCGTAACACTGTTTTTCGGAGGCTGGTTAGCACCGTTTCATCTGACGGACAGCTTGCCATACCAACCGCTGTGGGGCGCTATTTGGTTTTTCCTAAAAGTTTCGGTAATGATATTCTTGTTGATGTGGTTTCGTTGGACTTTTCCGCGTTTGCGAATTGATCAATTATTGACTTTGGAATGGAAATATTTGTTGCCTATCGGCTTAATCAATATCGTATTGATGGCAATTTTGATATATTTTAATTTAGTTTTTTAAAGATACGGATATATGAATTATATAGGAAATATAATAGGTGGTGTTAAAACCCTTTTGACCGGAATGAAAATAACCGGAGGTTATTTTTTTCCTTCCATTGTTGGAAGAAAATATACGATCACACGCCAATACCCCGAAGAACCGGCTGTAGTAATGGATAGGTTTAAGGGCGAAGTGGTAATGTGGCACAACGACAATAACGAACACCGATGTACCGGTTGTCAAGCCTGCGAAATAGCTTGTCCAAACGGGTCAATTGAAATAATTTGGGATCGCATACTCAATGAAGAAACCGGTAAAAAAATCAAAGTTATCGATCAACATATTTACCATTTGGGTATGTGTACCATGTGCAGTTTGTGCATTCAAGCTTGTCCGACCAATGCCATTATGTGGTCAACGAATTTTCATAATTCAACTTATGACCGTTCGCAATTAACCAAAATATTAAACAAACCCGGCTCTAAATTAATGGCCGGTGTAGAAGAATAAATGACTATGGAAAAAATAATGTTTTATATCCTATCGGCTATCATTACGGTTTTTGCCGTTTTGAGTGTTACAAGTCGCAAATTGTATAGGGTAACAATGTATTTATTGTTTGTATTACTTGCAGTATCAGGCTTGTATTTTATGATGGAATACAATTTTATGGGCGCTGTCCAATTATCAGTATATGCCGGTGGTATTATGGTGTTGTTTGTGTATGCCGTAATGATGACTGACAATATTGGTAACTCAATGAGAAGTATCGGCGGTAAAAGAATCATTTTGCCTGTTATCATTGCTGTTGGAACCGCCACCTTGGCTATTTATGCTATTTATTCTTATCAAGGTATTGCCGCTACCAAAGAAGCAACTGTTACTACCGTAGAACACATCGGGAATAAATTATTGAGTTACGAACCGGGGGGCTATGTGTTGCCTTTTGAAGTTATCTCAATACTCTTATTGGCAGTTATGATAGGTGCAATAGTCATAGCCAAAGCAAAAAAATTAGTTAATCAAGAAAAAAATTAGATTATGATTGAAGGTGTCAGTTTATTTGAAATTATGTCATTAACTACGATTCTGTTTTTTATAGGAATATACGGTTTTTTGACCCGCACCAATTTGATTGCGATGTTGATGTCGCTGGAATTGATGGTCAATGCAGAAGCTATCAACTTTGTTGCAATCAATAAATATTTGTCGCCTGCTGTATTGCAAGGACAAGTATTTTCATTATTTATCATTGCCTTGGCAGCCGCCGAAACGGCTTTGGCTCTTGCTATAATTTTGCACTTATATCGTTTAACGACGAAGATTGATATCAAAGAAGTTGAAGAATTAAAATATTAAAAAAACATTACGATGGACGCATTTAGTTATACATATCTTATTCCGCTAATTCCCTTGTTGGGCTTCTTGTTTTTGGGTTTTACCGCTAAAAAAATCAAGGAACCCGTATCGGGCTATATTGGTACTGCCGGCTTATTGACTGTATTTGGTTTGTCGCTTTATACGGCTTACAAATATTTTTTTGAATTGGGATTGACAGACGATAAATATCAAACCGTCAAAATAGCTATTAAGAATGCTTGGCTGCATTTTTCAGACAAATTGGCTATAGACTTGGGCATACTGATAGACCCTATATCAGTGATGATGTTGATAGTGGTTTCAACTGTTTCGTTGATGGTACATATCTATTCGTTGGGCTATATGCATAGCGATACCGGATTTAGCCGTTTTTATGCCTATTTATCCTTGTTTACTTTCTCAATGTTAGGTTTAGTCTTATCGTCCAATCTATTTATGATTTATATTTTTTGGGAATTAGTCGGGGTGTCGTCATTCTTGCTTATCGGATTTTATTTTGAAAAACCTTCGGCAGTTGCCGCCAGTAAAAAAGCATTCATCGTTACGCGTTTTGCCGATATGTTTTTCTTAATCGGTATCCTAATGGTGGGATATTTCGGACAAAGTTTTGATTTTGAAACATTAAATAACCCTACCACTTATGAAACTATTCAAAATTGGATAGCTAATCATCAGATTTTCAGTTTTATGGGTTTGTCGATGTTTACTTGGGCTTTGATATTGATTTATATCGGGGGTATGGGTAAATCGGCAATGTTTCCGTTACATATTTGGTTACCCGATGCGATGGAAGGACCGACCCCTGTTTCGGCTTTAATTCACGCCGCTACTATGGTTGTGGCAGGCGTATATTTAGTAGCACGTCTCTTTCCTTTGTACTATCATATTCAAGGAGGTGTTGCCTTGCAAGTAGTTGCCGTCGTAGGAGCATTTTCGGCATTGTTTGCCGCTATCATCGCTTTGACACAAGAAGATATCAAACGGGTTTTGGCATTTTCTACGATGTCGCAAATCGGTTATATGATGCTGGCGCTCGGAGTGTCCGGATTTGAAGGACATGAAGGTTTGGGATATATGGCAGGTATGTTTCACTTGTTTACACACGCAATGTTTAAAGCGCTGTTGTTCTTGACCGCAGGTGCTATTATCCACGCAGTTCACAGCAATTTTATGAAAGATATGGGTGGATTGCACAAGTATATGCCGGTATCGAGTATTGTCTTTCTAGTTGCCGCTTTGGCTATTTCCGGTATTCCGCCTTTTGCCGGTTTTTTCAGTAAAGATGAAATTTTGACGGCGGCATTCGAATACAATAAATTATTGTGGTTTATAGGCTTTTTAGTTGCCGGAATGACCGCTTTTTATATGTTCCGTTTGTATTTTAGAATATTCTTCAACAAACAAACAGATTACGGTGATCACAAACCGCACGAAGCACCTGTATCGATGTTGATAGCCTTGGTTTTCTTGGCAGCGATGACAGTTATATCCGGATTTATTCCGTTTAGTACTTTTGTATCTGCTGACAAAATACCGTTTCATAGTCATATTCACTGGGGTGATCCGTTGGTAATCGGTTCAATTTTGATGGCAGCATTTGGTATAGGTATGGCTTACTTGATGTATTTCAAAGAAACCGCTTATCCGCAAAAAGTGGCTTCAGCTATGGGAAGCGGTTACAAATGGGCAAAAAACAAATTCTATTTTGACGAATTATATATTTTCATCACACATAAAATTATTTTTGATAAAATTTCCAAACCGATTGCTTGGTTTGACCGCCGCGTGATAGACGGTTTTATGAATTTGCTGGGTGTAACAGTAGAAAAAACAGCAGAACGTATCAAATTTATCCAAACCGGACGTATGCAAGACTATGCCATGTTCTTTGTGTCCGGTGTAATTGCTATTGTGATGCTGATTATTTTTTTCAGATAATAATATTTAATAAACAATGAATAAGAATTTAATACGATTTGACTGGGCGATAAAACGATTACTTCGAAATAAAGCTGATTTTTCGGTTTTAGAAGGTTTTCTATCAGAATTGTTAAAAGAAAAAATAACAATTGAAAGTATTTTAGAAAGTGAAAGTAATCAACAATCGGATATTGATAAATTTAATCGCGTTGATATTCTTGTTAAAAACTCAAAAGGTGAATTAGTATTGGTGGAAATTCAAAACCAAAGTGAATTTGATTATTTTCAAAGAATGACTTATGGCACTTCAAAAGTTATAGTTGAGTATTTAAAGCTCGGAGATGAATATAAAAATTTGAAAAAAGTCTATTCAATAAATATTGTTTATTTTGATTTGGGGCAAGGAGAAGACTATGTCTATCATGGTAAAACGGATTTTTACGGTATTCACAAGTCGGATAAACTATTGCTTTCCCCTAAACAAGCTGAAATATTCGGTAAAATGAAACCTTCTGAACTTATGCCGGAGTATTATGTAATTAAGGTAAATCAATTTGACGATGTAGCAAAAGACACTTTGGATCAATGGATTTATTACCTTAAAAATAACGATGTAAAAGAAGAATTTACCGCACAAGGTATCGATAAAGTTAGAGAGTTATGGCGGGTAGATAATTTGCCGGAAGAAGAACGCAAAAGATACAAAAGACACCTTGAAAATTTACATTATCAGGCGAGTATGGAATGGTCGCTTAAAATGGAAGCAGAATTTAAAATTAAAGAAAAAGCAAAAAAAGAAGGAATAAAAGAAGGAATAAAAGAAGGAATAAAAGAAGGAA
>JALVKK010000280.1:0-2564 GCA_027033875.1 Flavobacteriales bacterium | reverse complement strand
AAAAGAAGGAATAAAAGAAGGAATAAAAGAAGGAATAAAAGAAGGAAGGCGAGAAGAAAAAATTAAAGTTGCAAAAAATCTATTAAAAAGTGGTGTTGATATGGAAATAATAATGAATGCAACAGGTTTAACCGAAGCAGAAATTAATAAAATAAAAGATGAGTCGAAATAATAATTGTATTAAATAGATTTAGAATAAAAAAATAAAAAATTTAAAATGGATATATTAAGCTTATTTGTCGTTGTTCCGGTGTTGATCGTGCTTGTGATGGTTCTGTTTACCAAAGATTTGAAACAAGCACGTATCGTAACTCTTGTCGGAATGTTGGTGCAACTGGGAATGTCAGCCAACTTGATTGTGCAATATATGAATGCTCGTGAAGCCGGTGACCAATCCATTATGTTGTTTGAAAGAAACATACCTTGGTTTGTCGAATTTAATGCACATTATCATATTGGTGTTGATGGCGTTTCGGTGTTGATGATTTTGTTGACGACTTTAATCGTAATTGCCGGCACGTTTGTATCTTGGAAAATCAAACCTTTGTCCAAAGAGTTTTTCATTTCATTGATTGTTTTGGCAACCGGAGTTTACGGCTTTTTCATTTCGTTGGATTTATTTACCATGTTTGTATTCTACGAAATAGCCGTTATCCCGATGTATCTGCTCATTGGTATTTGGGGTAGTGGACCACGTGAATATGCCGCTATGAAATTGACCCTGATGTTGATGGGAGCTTCCGCTTTGTTGTTGGTAGCTTTACTGGGAATTTATTTTACAAGTTCTGCCGGCGGACAAGCACCGACTTTTGATATTTTGGAATTGGCTCAAAGAAAGATGCCTTATGATTGGCAAAAAGTATTTTTCCCGTTGGCATTTATTGGTTTTGGAACGATAGGGGCTTTATTTCCATTCCACACTTGGTCGCCTGATGGTCACGCATCGGCACCGACAGCCGTGTCAATGTTGCACGCAGGGGTATTGATGAAACTCGGTGGTTACGGTATTTTCCGTTTCGCAATGTTTTTAATGCCGGAAGGCGCCTTGTTCTGGCAAGATTTTTTCTTAATCCTTGCCGTTACTGGCGTAACCTACGGTGCCTTATCAGCTATTCAACAAACCGACCTGAAATACATCAATGCTTACTCATCTGTTAGTCACTTGGGCTTGGTGCTGTTTGCTTTATTGATGATAAACAAAACAGCTTGGAGCGGAGCTATGTTACAATCTTTATCTCACGGATTTATTACGGCTTTGTTTTTTGCTTTGATAGGAATGATATACGGTAGAACACACGTCAGAGATATTACCAAAATGCAAGGAATGATGCGCATTGTACCATTGTTGAGTGTGGCGTATGTTATTGCAGCATTGGCAAATCTCGGATTACCCGGATTTAGTGGTTTTGTGGCGGAAATGAATATTTTTGTAGGTAGCTTCTTAAATCAAGATTTGTATAAACAAGCTCTGACAGTATTTGCCGCTACATCTATTGTCGTAACCGCTGTGTATATGTTGCGCTTGACCGGAAAAATGATTTTCGGACCAACGACCAAAGTTTATACAGGCTTGCCTCAGGCTTTTTGGTATGAAAAAACTGCCATTGCCATATTGATATTATTCATTACTTTAATTGGAACTTTACCGTTTTGGTGGTTGCAGTTTATTCAAGAAAGTGTCAATAATTTTATTCAACCTTTAATAAAATAACGATTGATTTGAACCTGTATGGTTCATCAAAAAAATATACGTTTATGAATTTAGATAGCTTAATGTTAATGAAAGACGAATGGTTTTTAACCGCTGTGATTTTACTGCTGTTAATAGCCGAAGTCGTTTTATCAGTCAAAAACAAAAAATATATTATTCAACTGGCATTGGTTTTATTCGGGGCTTACACCGTTTATACTTTTATGCCGAATAACACCGGCTCATTGTTCGGTAGTTCGTATAATACCTATCCGCTGGTGCATTATTTCAAAGCCATTTTGGCTTTTGGCGTGTTTATGATTTTATTACAGTCGGTCAATTGGTTGAAAGATAAATTATTGCCTTATGATTTTACGGCGGAATTTTTCATTTTGATATTCTCGTCGTTGCTCGGGTTGAATTTTATGATGTCAGCCGGCGACTTTTTGATGTTCTATCTCGGATTGGAATTATCGACTATGCCTATTATAGCTTTGACGGCTTTTGAATTTTGGAACCACCGTTCGGTAGAAGCCGGCGTTAAATATATTTTATTGGCTTCTCTTTCATCAGCAGTATTATTATTTGGTGTTTCGTTGGTTTATGCTACGGCAGGCAGTATCAATTTTGAAATTATCAAAAGTGCTTTGCAGTTACCTTTGTTGGAAATCATCGGTTTGATTATGATTTTTATAGGTGTAGGCTTTAAGATTTCATTGGTACCGTTCCACTTCTGGGCAGCCGATGTTTACGAAGGAGCACCGACGGTAATTTCCAATTATTTGTCCGTTGTTTCCAAAGGCGGTGCGGTTTATGTGTTGATGACTTTGTTGTTTGTTACCTTTACCGCTTTCCAAAAAGAGTGGAATTGGAT
>JALVKK010000279.1:2362-7731 GCA_027033875.1 Flavobacteriales bacterium | reverse complement strand
GTTTCCGGAGTGTAAACCAAATTTTTAAATGCACGTTCGTCTGCTGAAAAATGCATGGGGTCGCCACCGCCGTATAAAACGCACGGGACTCTTCCAGCATTACGTAGGGCTTTAGTTGCGGATTTGCCCACGCTTTCTCTTTTGGAGCCTTTGATAGTTAATGATTTCATTTCTTTTTTGTTTTTTTGTTTAATAATTACACAATCTTTGCTTTTGTCTTTGCAATCTCATCAACTGGTTACATAATGAATTTTGAACTAATTGATCTATGTACGTGTACGTTGTGCATTACATCGGCAAAAAGCGAGGCGCAAGATAGTACTTTTATTTTTTTTGACAAAATTTTTCTCGGGATTGAATCGGTTACAACCAATTCTTTTAATTGCGATTCGGCAATTCGTTCTTGTGCATTGGCAGAAAGCAAAGCGTGTGTACATACTGCCCGTACGCTGTCAGCCCCTTTATCTTTCATCAATTTGGCTGCTTTGACCAATGTCCCGCCGGTATCAATTATATCATCTACCAATACGACATTTTTACCTTTGACATCGCCTATGAGTTCCATACTACCGATTACATTGGCGCGTTTGCGTTGTTTATAGCAGATGACCACATCGCTATTTAAGAATTTGGAATAAGCGTAAGCACGTTTTGATCCGCCCATATCCGGTGAAGCAATCACCAAATTGTCCAAATTCAAACTTTGGATATGCGGAACAAAAATAGTGCTGGAATAAAGGTGATCAACCGGAATTTCGAAGAATCCTTGAATAGGGTCGGCGTGTAAGTCCATAGTGATAAGCCTCGAAGCACCGGCAGCTTGTATCATATTGGCAACCAATTTGGCGGCTATAGGTACACGAGGTTCGTCTTTACGTTCTTGACGCGCCCAACCGAAATACGGAATGACAACATCGACAAATTCGGCGGAGGCTCTTCGAGCGGCATCGATCATCAATAATATTTCCATTAAATTATCGGAAGGTGCAAAAGTAGAACCGACCAAAAAAACGCGTTTTCCGCGGATGGATTCTTTAAATGAAGGTTTAAATTCGCCGTCTTTAAAACGTTGCAGTTCCATTTTGCCGAGTTCTAAACCCAATTCCATGGCAATCTTTTTAGCCAAATCACGACTTTGTGACCCGGCAAAAATCATAGCTTCTTTGATTTTTTTTGAAGACATTTTTGTAAGTTATTGATGTTACAAAGATATGTCTTTTTAGTTGAAAGTTGAAAGTAAAAAGTTAAAAGTTTTTATTATTTTGATTTAATTTCGATTGATTTTTTTTTCTGCTAATTTCAAGACTGCTTTCAACTGTTCTTTACGCGATAGATGACTGTTGTCTATTTTGATAGCGTCATCTGTCATAATCAAAGGAGAAATACTGCGTTGCGAGTCTATTTTATCTCTTTTCAATACGTTTGACAAAACATCGTTGTAATTGATGTCTTCGCCTTTGTCCAATAATTCGAGATATCGTCTTTTGGCTCTGATTTCGGGCAATGCAGTCATAAAAATTTTGAGTTCGGCTTCCGGAAAAACAACGGAACCAATATCGCGACCGTCCATAACAATACCTTTTTGTTGTCCTATTTTGCGTTGTTGCGCTACTAATTTTTTTCGCACTTCGGGTATCGTGGCTATTTGGCTGACAAAATTGGAAACTTGCATTTGCCGGATTTCTTTTTCAATATTTTGTCCGTTGAGATACACTTCGGTAAATCCTTTATCGGAATTGAATTTAAAATCGATTTGAATTTTATCTAAATCATTGATTAACTGTTTTTTATCTAAATGATTTGTCGAAATTAGATGCTTTTGCAAAGCATAATATGTAACGGCTCTGTACATAGCGCCGGTATCAATATAAATATAGTTCAGTATTTTTGCCAATTCTTTGGCTAGCGTACTTTTTCCGGTAGAGGAGTGTCCGTCAATAGCGATAATTATATCATTCTTCATAGGATTAAAAAGCATTTAAATTGACAGTAAGACTGATAAAATTGGTGCCGGCGGCATAATTATAGTTACTGTATGCGTAATTAATTTCAAATTTTCTTAAACGCAAACCGAATCCGAAGTTAAAACCACTGCCTAAACGTTCGTCTTTTTGTGATAATTCAGCACTGCGACGAAAATTATAACCGGCTCTCAAATTAAATCTTTTTCGGGGAAATAATTCAACACCGACAATCAAATGTCTGAAAACATGGTCGGTAAACGATATATTTTCTTCTATAACATTGCCGTTAGGGTCTTGCGTATTGTGTCCCGTATTGACAAAGGCAATTTTAGGTTTTTGAAGGTTTTCAAGAGTTACAAACCACTTAAAAGGGGCATGTAAAAAAGTTTTGGCAAAAGTTAAATCTACTTCAAAAGGCAAAGTTTCTTTAGTTCCTTGATAGGTTGTAAGTTGCATGCCGAAATTACGAGCGGTCAAGCCCGTAGCGATACCTTTTTTGTCATTTTGATACAACAACCCGAAATCAAAAGCGATACCCGAAGCGGAATAACTTTCCATAGCGGATAAAATAAATTTGGTATTGGCACCGATACGCCAATCGGAATGTGGTATTCGATAAGCATATCCCAAAATCAAAGCACCTTCGGAAGCACCGAAAGTCCCGTGTCTGTCGCCATTGACATCGGCGTAGTCAAAGCGCCCGTAGTTGATGTAGGATACAGCTGCATAAACAAGACCTACTTTGTCAAACCGGTGTGCGTAAGCAAAATTGCCGTAGTTAATATCGCTTATATAGTCGGTATAATTAACGCCTATTTGATTATTTAATGTAGAATCTAAAGTAGCAGGATTAAATGCCGGTTGAAAAATATCATTATTAAGTCCGGTGTAAACTTTACCACCCAATGCAGCTTGTTTGGCAGAGATTGACAAATTTAAAAATTTGAACGTCGCATCACCGCCGGTTTGTGCTTGTGTTACACACACAAAAAAGATTGTAATGGTAATAATGAGATGCCTCATAATTTGATTTTACATTATACTATACAACGAAAAAGATTGTTTTTTATTTTAAAATTTTTCGATACGATTGACGTTTTCTACCCCTTCTATACTTTTAATATCTTTGATGACTTGCTTGAGATGATCGGTGTTTTTAATATATAAAGAAATTTCACCTTCAAAAATGCCACCTTGCGAATTGAGATTGACATTTTTCATATCGAGTTGTTCATCGTCTGTAATCATGCGGGTGATATCTTTGGCCATTCCCGTGCGGTTAAAGCCCGAAATTTTGAGATATACGATAAAATCGTGTTTTGACGAATCTATCCAACGGGCAGTCATAATACGGTAAGCGTAGTTGGAATATAAACTCAATGCATTCGGACAACTTTTTTTGTGAACTTTTATACCTTCATTGATCGTTGTAAAACCGAAGATTTCATCACCGGGAATCGGGTTGCAACAATTAGCTAACGTATAATCCAATTGCTGTTCGTCAGGACCAAAAACAATAGTATCGTAATTATAGGTTACTTCATCTTTGACAACTTGAAAATCCGTAGGTTTGCGACGTAGTTTCTTTTTGAAAAAATCAAATAAAACATTAGACCGGGCATTGGCAAAATTTTTCAACATCTTGTTATCGATGATACCGGCACCTACATTGTAAAATAAATCTTGACTGGTTTTCAGATTAAAAAAACCAACTAAATTATTGATACTGTTGTCGTTAAATTTTATTTTCAGCTGTTTGAGCTTACGTTGTAAAATTTCTTTTCCTTCTTCGATAATCTCTTTTTGTTCGAGTTTGAGAGAGGCTTTGATTTTTGATTTGGCTCTACCTGTTACGACAAAATTCAGCCAGTTTGGTTTGGGTTTTTGATTGGGCGAAGTGATAATTTTGACGACGTCGCCACTACGTAATTTATAGTTGAGTTGAACGAGTTTGCCATTGACGATGCTTCCTCGACATTGCGAACCTATTTCGGTGTGAATGGCATAAGCAAAATCTAAGGGCGTGGCATTTTTGGGCAGAGAAATGATATCACCGTCCGGAGTGAGTACAAAGATTTCTTTTGCATACAAATTGAGTTTGAATTCTTCGATAAAATCGACGGCATTTTCATCTTGATTTTCTAGCAAATCCTTGAGTTTGTTGAGCCAACCTTCGATACCGACTTCTTCATTACTACCATGTTTGTATTTGTAGTGTGCGGCATAGCCTTTTTCGGCTATTTCATTCATACGTTCGGAACGGATTTGTACTTCGACCCATTTTTTTTCGGGACCTACGACGGTAATATGCAATGCTTCATAACCGGTTGATTTGGGATATGAAATCCAGTCGCGAAGCCGGCTGGGATTGGGTTTGAAATGGTCGGTAACGGTGGTATAAATTTTCCACGCTAAAAATTTCTCGTTTTTACGGTCGGCTTTGTAGATAATACGAATGGCAAATTTGTCATAAACTTCTTCAAAACTGACTTTTTTATCACGCATTTTGCGATAAATGGAATAAACGGATTTGAATCGTCCGATAATTTTAAAATTCAGCCGTTCTTTTTTCAAAGAATCTTCTATAATATTCGAAAAAGTTTTGATGTACCGTTCTTGTTCTTCTTTTGATTCTTCAATTTTGTTTTCTATTTCTCTGTAAATCTCAGGTTCGGTATATTTCAAGCCTAAATTTTCGAGTTCGCTTTTGATATTGTAAAGTCCTAATTTGTGTGCAAGCGGTGCATAAATATACAGGGTTTCGGAAGCAATTTTTTCCTGTTTGTGTTGGGGCATACTTGCCATGGTTTGCATATTGTGCAGGCGGTCGGCAATTTTGATGAGAATCACGCGGACATCTTCATTTAAGGTTAAAATCATCTTGCGAAAATTTTCGGCTTGCAAAGAGATGTCTTTTTCGTGTTTGAAACGTTTGATTTTTGTCAATCCGCGTACAATACGACTGATTTTTTCGCCAAAAATTTTGTATATGTCATCGTGGGACAATTCGGTATCTTCTACCGTATCGTGAAGCAATGCCGAAGCAATTGAAATAGCCCCCAAACCAATATCTTGTGCTACAATTTTGGCAACTGCCAACGGGTGAAAAATATAAGGTTCACCGGATTTGCGCCGTTGTCCGTCGTGAGCGTCGCGTGCTACTTCAAAAGCTTTTTTGATCATTGAAATATCTGTCTTATCTATTTTTTGATAAGTAGAATGTATCAAATCGTTATAAGCTGCTTGTATCTGCACTTGTTCTTCGGAACTGTAATCGGTAGGCTTCTTCATATCGGCGACGGATTTAAACTAACAAAAATATAAAAATATCATTATTATTCAAGTTGTTTTTTTTAGATTTCTCTTCGGGTAGATTCAACTCATTAAATCACATCCGGTCATTTC
>JALVKK010000279.1:0-2262 GCA_027033875.1 Flavobacteriales bacterium | reverse complement strand
TAGGCTTCTTCATATCGGCGACGGATTTAAACTAACAAAAATATAAAAATATCATTATTATTCAAGTTGTTTTTTTTAGATTTCTCTTCGGGTAGATTCAACTCATTAAATCACATCCGGTCATTTCCTCATTTCTTCAAAACATCAAATACCAATAATTAAATTAGAAATATAAAACAATCATCAAAAATCGGGGCAGTAAAGCATTTTTTATGGGGACAAACTTTCAACCAAAATACACTACCTTTGCAGTATGGCAAAATTACTAGGCATAGATTACGGCAAACAACGCACCGGCATAGCAGAAACCGATGATATGCAGATTGTTGCATCCGGACTGACGACAGTTAAAACTGCTGAAATATGGGAATTTTTTATAGACTATTTTAAACACAATCAAGTAGAAAAAATCATCATCGGCGAAAGTTTGGATTTAGCAGGAAAGCCTAATCCCATTGAAGAAGACATCAAAAAATTCATGACAAAATTTCAAAAAAAATATCCGGATATCGAAGTCGTGAGAGAAGACGAACGTTATACTTCCAAAATGGCATTGGATACGATGATAAAAGGTGGCATTAAAAAGAAAAAACGACGTAACAAAGCTTTAATTGACCAAGTAAGTGCCGCTTTGATTTTGCAAGCATACTTATACAAGGATAAAAATTAATTTCTTTTGAGAAAAAAGTTTACATTTGTATTCGATACATCAATTGTTATATTTTTTATTTATTATGATAAAACTTTTTATCACTGATATCGATGGCGTTTGGACGGACGGTGGCATGTATTATACCGAAGAAGGCGATGAATACAAAAAATTTAATACCGCCGACAGTGCCGGAATTTTATTTTTAAAAATCTTAAAAATCAAAACGGCTGTTATATCGGGAGAAAACTCGCAAGCCGTTGCAAAACGCACCGAAAAACTCAAAATAGACGAAGTTTATTTGGGAGTATCGAACAAAGTTCGAATCGCCTCAAAATTACTTAAAAAATACAAACTAAAATGGCATGAAATTGCCTATATCGGCGATGATATCAACGATATTTTATTACTACGAAAAGCCGGGCTGAGCGCTTGTCCTTCATCTGCCGAAGATTATATCAAACGTGAGGTGGACTGGGTCTTAACCAAAAAAGGCGGTGAAGGTGTTTTTAGAGAATTTGTCCAAAAATATTTAAAAGAAAATAATCGATTGGAATTTGTCATCAATCAATATCTTGAAAATCAACAAAAATGAAGAAAGTAGCCATAGTTCAAGCCAGAATGCTCAGTAATCGTTTAAGAGGCAAATCCTTAATGTCTATCAACGGCATTCCGTTGTTGTACCGCGTTATCGATGCTATCAAAAATATAGAACTTTTTGATGAAATTGTCGTCGCTACTACCAAATTTACTGCCGACGACCCGATAGAGTCAGCTATAAAAGCCTATGATCAACAAATTAAAGTATTCAGAGGCGACTCGCAAGATGTTTTGAACCGCTACGATAAAGCATCACAATTTTTAAACTTACAAGAAGATGATTTAATTGCCCGTTTTACCGCCGACAATCCTATTTACAACAAAGAACTCACCCGTAAAGTCTATCAAACCCATATCGATACCAAAGCTGACTATACATATATCGACGGTTTATCACCTTTGGCTCCTGAGTTTATTAAAGTCGGCTTGATAAGGGAAGCCAACAAACTCACAAAAGATGATTTTGACCGCGAACACGTAACGCCGTTTTTTAGAAAAAATGCCGAAAATTACAGAATAAACAAACTTTCTAAAAACGAATTTGAAATTCAACCTGTTTTCAACAAATATTTAACCGTCGATACATGGGAACAACTCAAAGGGGTTGAAAAAATGTTACAAACTTTGGATTTTGACAAAAGATATATCTCTATCAACGAGATTTATGAATATTTTAAACAGGAAATAAAAAGTCTTGAAACCGACCAAACTTTAAGAATCGAACTGGATGGTATTCCTGTGGGCGACGGACTGCCTACTTATGTAATTGCCGAAATAGGACAAAATCACAACGGTAGTGTCGATATAGCCAAACAATTGATCGATATGGCTGTAGAAGCCGGCGCCAGTGCCGTCAAATTTCAAAAAAGAGACATCGCTTCGGAACTGACCAAGGAAGCTTTTAACAAACCTTACGACAATCCCAATTCGTTTGGCAAAACTTACGGCGAACACAGAATTGCCTTGGAACTGAACGAAGCCCAACACAAAGAACTCAAAGAATATGCCAACGC
>JALVKK010000278.1 GCA_027033875.1 Flavobacteriales bacterium | reverse complement strand
ATTCACTATATTTTTAAAAAAACTAAAATTTTCAACAAAATAGCCGTGTTGATGTGTAAAACCGTCCCATAACAGATGAGAAACAGTACCGATTATTAATGATATAATTACAAGCAACCAATTTGCAATAAAATAACTATTCCAATCAAATTTCAGAAATTTTACAAATCTTGATTTGAAACTATCGGGAAGATTTTCAAATAGTGTATTCCTCACAATATTATGAAACATAAATGCCAATAAAAAACCTAACGGCAAATCAAACCAAAACAGTCCGGCTATTGTATGACTATATTCGCTTTTGACTTTCATTCTGATAAAATATTCAAAATCAGGCACAAGACTGCCTATTACTAATCCGGTTAACGAAAAGTATTTTTTGGGTAAATAGTTTAATGGTAAAACAATAGCAGGATGAGAAAATGTGAAGGGCATAAAATTTTAATAATTAAGATTATAAAATAAATTCATTGAACTAATCCAAAGTTTTGTAAGCATCGATAATTTTTTTGACCAAACGGTGTCGGACGACATCGCGTTCGGACAAATGTATTACGTCAATTCCTTTTATATTTTTTAAAATACCCAAGGCTTCTTTCAGTCCGGATACTTGCTTGCGAGGCAAATCGATTTGTCCGGGGTCGCCTGTTATGATAAATTTGGCATTTTTGCCCATTCGGGTCAAAAACATTTTCATTTGGTTATGCGTAGTGTTTTGAGCTTCGTCCAAAATAACGAAAGCCTTATCAAGCGTACGCCCGCGCATAAAGGCCAAAGGGGCGATTTGAATAATGCCTTTTTCGAGATGACTTTCCAAACGCTCATAAGGAATCATCGAACGCAGGGCATCGTAGAGCGGTTGCAAGTAAGGGTCTAATTTTTCTTTTAAATCGCCGGGCAGGAAACCGAGATTTTCACCGGCTTCAACAGCCGGACGCGTTAAAATAATACGCTTAACTTCTTTGTTTTTCAATGCACGAACAGCCAAAGCTACACTGACAAAAGTTTTACCGGTACCCGCAGGACCAATCAAAAATATCATATCGTTATTACGTGCAGATACGACTATTTTACGCTGATTAGGTGTCTGCGGTTTGATCAATTGTCCGCCGACACCGTGTACAATTACATCATCGTTATTGACAAAATCGCGGTATTCGCGTTGATTGGTAAACAAAATTTGCTCGATACTTTCTTTGTCTAATTTATCAAATTTTTGAATATGACTTAATATTAAATCCAATTTTTGTTCAAATTCATCTAAAATATCCGTTTCTCCGTATATTTTGATTTGATTACCTCTGAAAACCATTTTAATTTTCGGAAAATGTTCTTTTAAAAAATTGATATTTTCATTTTTTACACCGCTTAATATCACCGGATCAATGCCGTTAATTTCCAATAAACGTTCTGTCATATTTTGTATCTTTGTTTTTCCATAAGTTTGTTTTCTCAAAATTACAAAATAAACCTTAAAAACCGTCAAAATTATGCCAATAATTACACTTACCACCGATTTTGGATATAAAGATCCGGATTCGGGTTATTTTAAAAGTCGAATTTTACAGGCTATTCCGGATGCTCAAATTATAGATATTTCACATAATTTAATGCCTTTTGACCCGCAAGAAGCGGTTTATATTTTGCAAAACAGTTTGCTTGATTTTCCGAAGAATACTATTCATATCATTGGTTTTGACAGCGAATCGCATGCTTCACAACAGCCTATACTGATAGTAGCAAACGAACAATATTATTTGGGAAATGATAATGGAATTATCCCAACGGTTTTGGCTGACACACAGGCTCATTATTACCGATTGTCGGCAAGTAATAATATGGCTTTTATGCAGGAACATATACAGGCGGCACAGCAATTGGCAGAAGGAAAGCGACCGGAAGAAATCGGTCGGAATGTAACGGAACTTAAAAATATTATGCTTCCCAAACCTCTGCTAAAACATGATGATAAAACCGGATCGGTATCTTTAATAGCACCGCAAGTTATCTATAATGACCGGTACGGCAATGCTGTTTTCAATCTGAAAAAAGAGGATTTTGAAATTTGGCAAAAAGGTCGAAAATATAAAATAAAAATCGGGCATAATGAAATTGACCGGCTCGTTGACAATTATCACGATGCTCTAAAACACAACGATACTTTAACCGTTGCCGGACAAATTTTTGCGCATTTTAACCGTTTTGGTTATTTTGAGATTTTTATTTACCAAAGTAATGAATTGACAGGGGGGGCAAACACTTTGCTCGGTTTGCAGAAAAATCAAAGTGTGCATATTGTTTTTTATTAGTTGAATCTGCCATTGTGATTCTCGACTGCTACTGCACAGACACAGGTTTCAAGACAGAAGTCTAAATAAACTCTACATAATATAAATGGATTTATAATAAAAATTATCACCATCGAGTTGTTGGTACGCACTCTCATAATCATCTACATAATGATGCCGTGCCGTTCGAATTGCCGGCAGACTGATCAAAGCCACAAAAAACAAAATGATGACTGCCAATTGTAAATACATTTTGGTTTTCGGTTCAACCGGAAGCATCTCTACACCTACATAAATCAATGCAATAGGCCACAACCGGAAAATATCGAATACTTCAAAATCCAAAAGATGAAAATTGCGTAGTAATAGTAAAACGCCTA
>JALVKK010000277.1 GCA_027033875.1 Flavobacteriales bacterium | reverse complement strand
TTGACGCTACTACATGGCATACCGCCTATTGGGCACGCGAAAAAGGCTTGTTTGCCAAAGTTTACGACACCATCGATGATCTAAATAACGAAGTAGAAATTTTAGCCGAAAAACTTGCCGGCTACGATGCCGAAGCTACTAAATTACTCAAACAAGAATTGTGGGCAGGCACCGAAAATTGGGATAAGTTACTCACTGAAAAAGCTGAAATTTCCGCACAACTGGTGTTACGGGATTTTACGCGGGATTTTTTAAGAAAATTTAAGAAGTAAATATTAATGGAAAGTAAAAAAAGTGCCAAGTGGAAAGTGCGATATCAAATAAAAATCCTTAAAATATAACGGATAAACATTCATCAAAAAACAAAACATACTTTAAAACTCAATAAACGCACTTGGCACTTTCCACTCAAATAACCAAATAACCGATTAATTGACAATATGATAAAAATTAAAACAAGAAAAGAGATAGCATTATTACGCGAAAGCGCATTATTGGTTTCAAAAACTTTGGGGATGCTTGCCAACGAAATCAAACCGGGAGTTACGACTTTGTATTTAGACAAATTGGCAGAAGAATTTATTCGTGATCACGGGGGTGTACCGGGGTTTAAAGGTCTTTACGGTTTTCCCAATACGCTTTGTATGAGTCCAAACGATCAAGTAGTACATGGTATTCCGACGAATAAGCCGCTTCAAGACGGTGATATTATTTCCGTGGATTGCGGGGTATTGATGAATGGTTTTTACGGTGATCATGCTTATACGTTTGAAGTGGGTGAAGTAGAGGAGGAGGTTAAAAAACTTTTGCGGGTTACCAAAGAATCGTTGTACAAGGGAATAGAGCAATTCAGGTCAGGTAAGCGGGTTAGTGATATAGGTCATTCTATTCAAAAATATACCGAAGCGTATGGTTATGGTGTGGTTCGTGAATTGGTAGGACACGGTTTGGGACGCAAAATGCACGAAGATCCGCAAGTGCCTAATTACGGACGCCCCGGACGTGGCAAAAAATTTAAAGACGGTATGGTACTCGCCATAGAACCGATGATCAATATGGGAACTCACCGGATTGTGCAACTTAAAGACGGTTGGACCATTTTAACTGCCGACCGAAAACCTTCGGCTCACTTTGAACACGATGTCGCATTGATTGACGGTAAACCCGAATTGCTGTCAACTTTTCAATACATTTATGATGCTTTGGGTATAGAAACGGATGAAGAAGCACTTTTTCACAGGGTTTATAGTTGAAAGTTTGTAATGTTCATAATGTTCATAAAGTTCATAAAGTTCATAATGTTAAATGTTCATAATGTTTGTATAGGCGCACGTGCGTTTGAATTGAAAATTGACAATGTAGAGAGCTTGCGTTACAATGTTTAATTTGCTCGACAACGTCTGAAAAATCGCAAATCGCAAATCTGAAATCGCAAATCTGAAATCAATAAATCCTCAACACCTCAACTATCCAATGTCTATTGTAAAAAAAATACTCAATACCGTTCCGCGTCCTTGGTTGATCAAAATGAGTGGCTTAGCACGCCCGTTGTTGGATTTGTATTATCGTGGCAACCGCTATACAGACCCCATTAACGGCAAATCATACCGTAAATTTTTACCTTATGGCTATGTCAATATCCGCGAAAATGTTTTATCACCGGGAACCTTATCTTTGGAACGTCACCGTTTGATGTGGTTGTACTTGCAACAACAAACAGCTTTTTTTACCAAACCGGCCAAAGTCTTACATATCGCACCCGAACAGGCTTTTTTTAAACGTTTTAAAAAGTTAAAAAATCTCGATTATATCACGACTGATTTATATTCTCCGCTGGCTGATGTCAAAGCAGACATTACGGTTTTGCCTTTTGCCGATAACGAATTTGATGTAATTTTTTGCAATCATGTACTGGAACATATTCCCGATGATACCAAAGCCATGCAGGAGTTGTTTAGAGTGATGAAATCAGATGGTTTTGGTATTTTTCAAGTACCGTTAGATAATAATCGTACGGAAACCTTTCAAGACGACAGCATCACCGACCCCGATGAGCGTACCCGTATTTTCGGACAATATGATCATGTTCGTGTTTATGGTATGGATTATTTTGATAAACTGCGTAGTGTAGGTTTTAAGGTGGAAGCCGTTGATTTTACCCAACCAATGTCTGAAGCTGAAATTGATAAATTTCGTTTAGTAAAAGGCGAATTGTTACCGGTTGTACATAAAAAATAATAATGTAGAGACGTTTTGGTAAAACGTCTAAAACAACAACCAATAATCTTGAACCCCGTAGAGGCTATATATTATTTCAGATTTCAGATTTTTTTTAAAATCACATAAGGCACATAAGGACACATAAGATTTCAGGATAGCCACTAATTCACGAATATTTTTTTGTTTTTAATTCGTGTATTCCCCGATAAAAATCGGGGCGGGCTGTGTCTTTTTAATTGATGAAATGAGGATTATTATTGATTTAAATTTTATTAAGCACCTCTAGGTGCGACACCTTTGTAGATAAAACAATAGGAAAACTACCATTGAGCGCCTTTAGGTGCGACACCTTTGTAGATAAAACAATAGGAAAACTACCATTGAGCGCCTTTAGGTGCGATACCTTTGTGGCTTGTCGTGTAAAATATATTTTCATTATAATGAAAAG
>JALVKK010000276.1 GCA_027033875.1 Flavobacteriales bacterium | reverse complement strand
AAGCGGTTCTCTAAAATAATTCAATCCCCAAGACAAATAAAAAATCCATATGGTTTTAAGTAAAAACGATGAAATTTTCAATAACTGACGCTTAGGATGCCTGATTTGAATGATGAGTTGTAATATTTGATAGAAAAAATAAGCAATACCCCAAAAATAGACCAAATCGCCAACGGAAAAAGAAAACCGGGCGGCAATCCAACGGTTGACAACGGCAATCACCGGATACAAACTGCGTGCATAGAATATTTCAATAAAATGCGAAAATATCCCTAACACCCTGATAATCAATATCGTCAAAATCCAGAAAATGAGATGTTGATATGGTTTGGATATGTTTTTTAAACTAAACTTTTTCAATATTTTAGATGGTTTATTTCGTTATTCTATTGCGGTGGCTTCGGTACACCCCCGACAAAAGTCGGGGGCACTCAGCCACCTTTGTTTCTGCTTCTAAAATTAGGTCATTGAGTGATACTGATGACAATCAAAGAATTTATTCCCCGCAAAAATAATACATATTTAACATCTTTCCCTTTTAAATGTTATATAGGGTGTAATATTTAATATCTCAATAAATTCTTTGACTTTCGTTGGGATGCGCTATTGAGTTTTGCCATTGACCATTGTTTATTATTATATTGTTTTCGTTCCGACAGATGTTGCAAAACATGTGTCGGTCGCGACTGCTGTCGTGAATTCCCAACTTGCCGAATTAAAAATATTATATTTTTTATAGAAAAAAAAGCAACCCTAAATTAGAGTTGCTTTTTAGTGGTGACTCCGACAGGATTCAAACCTGTAACCTTCTGAGCCGTAATCAGATGCGCTATTCAGTTGCGCCACGGAGCCATTTTATTTTATGTTGTGATCGTCCCGACGAAAGTCGGGAAACCTGTGATCGCGACAGGATTCGAACCTGTGACCGTCTGCTTAGAAGGCAGATGCTCTATCCAGCTGAGCTACGCGACCCTTTGTGTAAAATATCTCAATGCTCGAACCTGCTGTAAAAAATCAATGTCGGGGTAGCAGGATTCGAACCTGCGGTCTCCTGCTCCCAAAGCAGGCGCGATAACCGGGCTTCGCTATACCCCGAAACCTTAGACTTAATTTTTATTAGCGGAGAGACAGGGATTCGAACCCTGGCATCGGTTGCCCGATGACAGATTAGCAATCTGCTCCGTTACCACTCCGGCACCTCTCCGATACAAATGAAATATACTGTTTTCAATTGCGAGTGCAAAGATAAAAAGCTTTATTTAATTAAACAAAAATTTTTTTATTTTAAAGCGCCTGCCAAAATGCTTGCAGGATGTTCACTATTTTTATGAACACCATCCTGAATTTGATGCCTGCAACTGATACCGCCGGCAACGATAATCGCACTATCGCCGGCTTGTCGTAATTGAGGAAAAAGTTTGAGTTCGCCGACTTTCATACTCAAATCATAGTGTTCTTTTTCATAACCGAAACTACCTGCCATACCGCAACAGCCTGAATCGAGTAAATCAACTTGATAATTTTTCGGTATTGATAAGACAAATGCGCTAATCTCAGGATCACTCAATGCTTTTTGATGACAATGAACATGTAAAGTTATTTTTCTTTCTACTTCTGTAAAATCAGCAGTGCGTATATTCCCTGCTTCAAATTCACGTTTGATAAATTCTTCAAAGACAAAAGTATTGTCTGCAATTTGTTGAGCTATTTTTTGAAGTTTTTCATCTTTTATTAAGCTTAGATATTCATCTCTAAACATCAAAATGGCAGAAGGTTCAATACCTATTAATGCTGTTTGTTCATTGATCAAACCGGCAAATAATTTGGTGTTTTTGATAGCCAAATCACGAGCTTGTTCCAATAATCCTTTGGAAATGTATGCGCGTCCGCTTTCGACATTTTCTACGGTTTTGACTTCATAACCTAAGCCGGTTAAAACTGTTATAACATCTTTTCCGGGTTGGCTGTCCATATAGTCGGTAAATTCGTCTATAAAAACATATACTGTTTGTTTTATATGTGTTTTGGGTTTTAACGCTTCGGGATGTTTTTTAAGCCAATCCGTTAAACTTTGTTTTTCGAGTAAGGGTAAAGTTCGTTGCGAAGCTATTCCGGTTATTTTTTTAAACAAACCGGCAAACCGGTTTTGACGGATAATATAATTGTAGATACCGGAAAAACGGCTGAAAAATTTGTTGATTTTACCACTATACGCAAAGAGTTTATTGCGTAATGTAAAACCATTGGCTTTTTGGTACCAATACAAAAATTCGCTTTTGAGCATAGCCATATCTATCGTTGACGGACATTCGTTTTTACAGGCTTTACACGAGAGGCACAAGCTCAAAGTTTCGTATAATTCTTCGTAATCAAATTTATTGATTTTGTCGGAATTGGTTAAAAATTCACGAAGTGCATTGGCGCGAGCGCGGGTTGTATTTTTTTCGTCTTTGGTAGCTTGATAGCTGGGACACATCACACCGCCGGCTTCGGGGGGCTTACGGCAATCACCGGAGCCATTGCATTTTTCGACTGCTCGCAAGATGCCACCTTCTATCGTAAAATCAAATATTGTCGAAATTTCAGGTTCTTGTCGGTCCGGTTCGTAACGCAAATTTCTGTCCATTGGGTACGGATCAACAACTTTATGAGGATTAAAGATGTTTTGCGGATCAAAAACTGTTTTGAGTTTTTGCATCAAAGCATAGTTCTTTTCCCCGACAATTACAGGTATAAATTCCGCCCGTACAATACCGCTGCCGTGTTCGCCACTCATAGACCCTTTATAGCGATGTACCAAATCGGCGACTTCGGATACCAACCGGCGATAGATACGTACATCTATCGATTTTTTCAGATTGAGAATGGGACGCAGATGAATTTCGCCGGCACCGGCATGAGCATAATAGACCGGTGTTTTATTTTTTTGCAGCATTATTTCGGTAAAATCAGTGATGTATGAAGGTAAGTCTGTAATCCGTACAGCTGTATCTTCGATACCGGCAACAGCTTTGTCGTCGCCGGGCAAATTACCTAAAAGGCCTAAACCGGCTTTACGCAGTTCTTCGGCTTTGGTGGCATCATCGTTATGCAAAATGGGGTAGGCATAACCCAAATTTTCATTTTTTAAATGTGCAATCAAGTCTTGCGCTTGTTTTTCTAATTCGGACATTTGGTTACCACGTAATTCGAGCATTAAAACTGCTTTGGGGTTTCCTTGAATAAAATCGCGATAATGTTTGTATTTCGGACTTTTTTCGGTTTGCGCCAAAATGATGTCGTCCATCAATTCACATTGATACAAATCGTGTTGCATAGCAGGTGCCACGGCGTGCATACTCTCATCTATATTGTCAAAATGTGCCGTTACCATTAGACGATGCGGAGGTTGCACTTTATCAAGTTTGATTTTGATAGCCGTCATAAAAACCAAAGTACCTTCCGATCCGGCAATGATTTTACCGAGATTGAATTTCTTGTTTGATTGTCCGAAAATTTCGTTGTCTATCAAACTGTTTAAATCGTAGCCGTTGTTGCGCCGGTGAATTTCGGGATAGGGCATGTTTTCCAAAATTTCTTTTTGCACTTCCGGACGACTGTAAGTATCGCGTATATGTCTGTAAATCTGTCCTTCGAGATTGTTTTGCAATAGTTTTTGATTAAAAGTCTTTTTATCTAATGATCTTATTTGAATATGCTCACCATTGCTTAAAAATGCTTCGATTTCCAATATTTTATCACGGGTAACACCATATTTTATCGAAGTAGAGCCACTCGAATTATTACCGGTCATACCACCTATCATACATCGGCTGGACGTAGAGGTATTAGGTGCAAACCATAAGCCGTACGGCTCTAAAAAACGGTTGAGATCATCGCGAATCACCCCGGGTTGGACTTTGACCCAAGCCTCATCGGGATTAAAATCCAATATTTGCGTCATATATTTGGAAACATCGACAACAATCCCTTTACCAACTACTTGTCCTGCCAGTGAAGTGCCGGCGGTTCGCGGAATTAAATGCGTGTTGTTTTTAACGGCGTATTGAATCAGCAATTTGATATCCGCATCCGTTTTCGGATAAGCAACAGCTTCGGGTAACATTCGATATACGGACGCATCGGTAGCGTATATATACCGGTGCAAATCATCGTAATGAAGCTCGCCTTGCAGTTGCGATTGCAGTTGATTGAGTTTATGATTGATTTTCATTATATTGAATAAATAATTGAGAGGATAAAATTACAGAAAATATTTTTGTATTATTGGTGATTTTTGTGATTGAACCAGTGTGAGAAATTGCAGCGGTTGATAAGACTGAAAAAACCGATACCGGTCAACTCATTACCGAATTGCAAAGGACTAGATAAGGTAATGGGGATACAGCCTGAAAAAAATGTTATTGCTAAATATTTGTATAGGCATTTTTTTATAAATTGCCTTGTAGAATATTTTATGTTTTTGTGCGTTATCATTAAATAAATATTGTGGCAATGAGAAAAAGATTTGTTTTAGCTTTATTGTTGATATTCAACATCTTATATATTTCAGGGCAAGCATCTGACCAATACTTTAATACCGATACAAAATATGTAGAGGCGGTAAATTTATATTCGGATAAGGCGTATAAAGCGGCGGAATTTGCCTTTGAAAGATTGAAAAATCAAATTACAGACCGGCAAAAATCGGGTGATGTATATTTTTATCTGGCAAGTATAGCCGTACGGACAGGGGCGGATAATGCGGGTGATTTGTTGGCATATTTTACAAAACATTTTCCGACGCACCCAAAACGAACGCTGGTGTATTTTGATGCGGCTGATTACTATTTTTCGCACGGTGATTTGAAGCAGGCTCAATCGTATATTTTGCAGGTGGACCCGGGTAGTTTGACACCGCAAGAGTATGAAAAATATAATTTTTATCTGGGCTATACTTACTTGAAACAAAACGACTATAAAAAAGCTTCTCGCTTATTTGAGAAATTGCTGAACTCTAAGCAATACGCTAAGCAGGCACGTTATTATTACGGTTATACGGCGTATAAACAGGATAATTTTGCCAAAGCCAAAAAGTATTTTGATATGGTTGCCGATGATAGTAATTTCGCTAAGAAAATGCCATATTATCGTGCCGATATGTATTTCAAATTGCAAAGTTTTGAAAAAGCGATTGACGAGGCTTTGAAAATCTATGACAAGGCACACCGTAATGAAAAATCACAATTGGCTAAAATCATTGGTGAAAGCTATTTTAATTTGGGACAATATGATAAGGCGATTCCTTATTTAAAAGCCTATCGAGGTGTGAAAGGCAGGTGGAATAATACGGATTATTACCAATTGGGTTACGCTTATTATAAATCGAAAAACTATGATAAGGCTATAGAAAACTTCAATAAAATCATAAGCGGAAATGATGCTGTGGCACAGAATGCGTATTATCATTTAGCGGATTCTTATATGGCAACCGGACAAAAAATCAAAGCACTTAATGCCTTTAAAAAAGTGTCGGAAATGTCATTTGACAAAAAAATGCAGGAAGATGCTTTTTATAATTATGCCAAATTGGGATATGAATTGGGTAATCCTTTTGAAAATAGTTCGAAAGTAATCTTGCGATATTTGAAACAATATCCTAATACGGTCTATCGAAAAGAATTGGAAGATTTGTTGGTCAATTCGTATTTGACATCAAATAATTATGAAGAAGCGCTTAAAATATTGGAAAAGAATAATCAAATCAATACTAAAACCTATCAAAAGGCGGCTTATTATCGCGGATTGGAATTGATGAACGAAGGAAAATATAAAGAAGCGCAAGCGATGTTTGATAAAGTATTGAAGAGTGGGTTTGAACCGAAATATCGTCAATTGTCAAAGTTTTGGAAAGCCGAAGCAGATTATCGTTTGCATAATTTTGAAGCGGCACGAAGCGGTTTTGAAGATTTTGTAACTTCAAAAAATTTGAAGTTTACAAAAGAAGCTAAACTGGTAAATTATAATCTGGCATATACCTATTTTAAATTGAAAAATTATAAGAAAGCGGCCAAGTATTTTGATAAGTTCATTGCGACACAGCCCGAAAAGAAATTGTTAAAAGACAGTTATTTACGATTGGCAGACAGTCGTTTTGCATCGAAACAGTATTGGCCGGCTATGGAGGCTTACAACAAAGCGATGCAAATGCAAGGCGCCGATGCCGATTATGCGTATTATCAAAAGGCTATCAGTTACGGATTTGTAGGAAAAAATACTAAAAAAATAGATGAATTGAACGGATTTATACGCAAATTTACGCACTCGAAATTGTTGCCGGATGCTTTGTATCAATTGGGTAGTACATACTTAATTACAAATAATGAGACAAAAGCGCTATCGACTTTTGATCGTTTGTTGTCGGCTTATCCGAAGAGTAAGTATGTGCCGGTGGTATTGCTCAAGCAAGGTTTGATATATTACAACAAAAACAACAATGATATGGCGCTTGAAAAATTTAAAAAGGTCGTCGAAAAATTTCCAAATACACCTATGGCGTATCAAGCGGTTGAAAACATTAAAAACATATATATAGAAAAGGGTGAAGCCGGTGCTTACAGTGCTTGGGCAAAAAAATATACTTGGATCAATGTCAGTAATACCGAATTGGATGATGCTGTATTTACGACTGCCGAAGAGGCGTATTTTAACAGAGAAGCCTCAGCTTTGACCGAACTGGAAAAATATTTGCAAGATTATCCGAACGGTTTGCATATTTTGAAAGCGCATTATTATTTGGCTCGCATATACCTGAAAAAAAATAAAAGAGGAAAATCGGCTTTGCATTACGAGTATATTGCCGGACAAGCACAGAATAATTATACGACGGAAGCTGTCCGTAATTTAGCTGATTTTCAATTGCAAAACAGTCAGTGGGCAAAGGCGGTACCGTATCTGGAACGCTTGGAAATTCTGAGTAATTCACCCGATGATTTGATTTTTGCGCAATCTAATTTGATGAAAGCCTATTACAACAATCATCAGACAAACAGTGCCATAGAATATGCCGGTAAAGTACTGAACAATACAAAGAGCAGTCAGCAGATGAAACACGATGCACAAGTTATCATCGCACGAGCATCGATGGATGAAGGTGATGAAAGTAAATCGCGTATTTATTACGGCAAATTGAGCCGTGAAGCAGGCGGAAAAATTGCTGCCGAAGCTTTGTATTATGTAGCTTTTTTTCAAAATAAAGACCAAAAATACGATAGGTCTAATAAAACGATAGCAAACTTGACAAAAAAATATGCCAAATATAAATATTGGGCAGCTAAGGCACTGGTTTTGATGGCACGAAATACCTATGCCAAAGGCGATGCCTTTAATGCGACTTATATTTTGGAAAGTGTGATTAAGAATTTTAAACAATATCCGGATGTGGTACAAGAAGCACAGGATTTGTTGCAACAGATCAAACAGAAAGAAGGACAGAAAAATTCGGATGCTAATTAGTTGAAAGTGGAAAGTGGAAAGCGGTAAAGCGCGAAGTGAAAGTCTGCCTGTCATTTCGAACGCAGTGAGAAATCTAATTCTGATACCGGTCACTTCGATACGTCCCCCCGACGAAAGTCGGGGGAACACTCAGTGACCTATGATACGGAAATATAGGTGGCTAAATGTTCCGAACACAGTTTTTCTAAAAAGTAGAATCAAAGGTGGCTGAGTGCACCGACTTTTGTCGGTGTGTATAGAAGCCACCGATACCGACCTACGTCGGCACAAGCTATCAAATAACCATATCA
>JALVKK010000275.1 GCA_027033875.1 Flavobacteriales bacterium | reverse complement strand
GGGAACCGGTGATGAACTAATGCACAAATACGGTTTAGATGCCGACGGAATTTATGATGCTGTCAAACGTGTATTGAAGAAAAAACAGTAGTTTTTCAAAAAAATATTTATCAATGAGTGAAGAAAATACGCAACATATCAAGCAAGTAATTGCCGCTTTGCGCAAAGATAAAAAACTGAAAAAAGGGCTTGAAAAAGCCCAAATCAAAAAACTGTGGCGTGATTTGATGAGTGAAACCATTGATAAGTTTACTTCAAACATCACATATAGTAACGGGACTTTAAGCGTATATTTGACTTCATCGGCTATGCGTGAAGAACTCAATCGCGGAAAAGATAAAATTATCAACCTACTCAATCAAGAATTAGGTGAAAATGTCGTTAAAAAAATTGTTTTTAAGTAAAACTTGTTTTGTTTTTTGCCCTTGAATGTTTGTAACTTTGGATAGAAATATATTATTATCTAAATTTTTCTCTCAATTCAACAATCAATATAATCTCCAAAATTTTCTTTATCATTCAAAAAGATTTGATAAGAAGTTTAGTTCAACAATTATTGAAAAATTATCAAATCTATGAGTTTGCCGTGATTTGGTTTGAGGTCAGAATTTTTTGTATGTTTGTGTATCTTTTCAAATATTATTACATTATGAAGTTCAATGCTCTAATATTACTATTTTTTATAGAATTATTTAATATTAATGCACAAAATCTTTGGCGAGCGCCTCAAGAGTTTAAACAATTGCAAAATCCTTTGAGAGATAGAATTTCGGCTATACAAAAAGGTCAAAAAATTTACAAATCGCTATGTGCATCGTGTCACGGCGATAACGGTACCGGCAATCCGGTAATGATTAAAACTTTGAATCCGCCACCGGCAGATTTGACTACAGGACTTGTACAACAACAAACCGATGGCGAAATATTTTGGAAAATCACTGAAGGTCGCGGTTTGATGGCATCGTATAAAAATATGTTATCTGATGAAGAACGTTGGGCAGTGGTTTCATATATTCGTAAATTTGAAAAAAAACAAACTGTAGTAAAACAGGACAATTCTACTGAAAAAACTAATGAAGTAGAAAGTTTTTCGTTTTCACAATTGATCAACGCCAAAACCACTTTTATACGTCAAACCAAAGGCTTTGGTTTTAATATTCAACACCGGTTTGGAGCCGCTAAATTTGACAAAAATTTAATCCGGAATTTTCTAGGATTAGATTTAGCTTCAAATGTACGTTTTAGTTTTGAAATACCGGTCAGTAAACGATTTATGTTTGAAATAGGACGTACACGTTACGGAAAATTTTATGATTTAGGTACAAAATATTTATTGATAAAACAAACCCGAAACAATCGCAAACCAATCAGTGTGGCATTTTATGAAAATATTGCTTTAACAACTGAGAATGCGCCCCAATACAGCAAACATGCTACATTTGAAGACGGACGTCAATTTGAATATAAATTTTATCATCGTTTGTTTTATGATACACAGTTGATCGTATCACGCAAATTTAACGATAAACTTTCGGGGCAAATTGCTGTTGAATTTGTTTGGCGCAATTTAACTCCTTATATAAAACACCCTGAAGAAAAGGCTTACGTTATAGCCTTTCCTGTAAGTTTGCGTTATAAAATAGGATTAACATCGGCCATTGATTTAGAAGTTATGCCAAATTCACATCACAAGACTATGCCAATATCGTTAGCTTATGAAATAGCCAGTAGCGGTAATCACGTTTTTCAAATTACCCTAACAAATTCCGACCGGATTTTGACACAAAATTTGTTTTTTAATCAGACTTTACACTATCCGAAAGATGGTTTTATGCTCGGATTTAATCTCGTAAGATATTTTTAGTGTTTATTATTTAATTAGTTTGTTTCCAATATTGTAATAAAAGAATTTTGTCATGAAAAAAATATATTTAAGTTTTCTCACAGTCATTTTGTTTACATTGTATAATTGTACAAAAGATACCGGTCCCGTTGATAACGATCAAACAATTGCAAATGTTAGTTATGTCAACGACGTACAACCTATTTTTAATCAATATTGCACGTCTTGTCATCCCACTTCCGGTAATTTGGATTTGACAACCTCAAATTCTTATAGTCAATTAGTCAATGTCAACGCGTCCGGGTATTCGGCAAAAAGGGTTGTGCCGGGCGATCCTGAACATTCGGTTTTGTACAAAAAAATTGATGATTCGGGTGTTTACGGTAGCAATATGCCGTTGAGCGGAAATTTATCACAAGCACAAATTAATATTATAAAACAATGGATTGTTGAGGGAGCACAAAATAATTGATTGTTATAATGTTTGAAAGGTTGAATGTTTATGAAAAAATAATGAAAAAATAATTTTCTGTAAAACAAAATTTTATTAATCACTTGATTTCAAAAAAAAATGTAACTTTACTTCTCAATATATAAAATTCTAAACCATGAGATATAATCCGCTTCCTGCAAGTTTATACCAAAAAAACCGTCAAAAATTTATGGCTCGAATGAAACCTAAATCTATTGCGGTTTTTAATTCCAATGATATATATCCGGTTAGTGCCGACAGCACTTTAGCTTTTGCTCAGCATCGAGATATTTTTTATTTGACCGGAGTGGATCAAGAAGAGAGTATCTTATTACTGTTTCCGGATGCACCGAATCCGAATGATAAAGAAATTTTGTTTTTAAAAGAAACCAATGATCATATCAAAGTTTGGGAAGGCGAAAAGTTAACCAAAGCTAAAGCTGTTGAACGCACCGGCATCAAGAATGTGCACTGGTTGCAAGATTTTGATTCGTTACTAAAAAAATTAGTGTTTCAAGCCGAAAACATTTATATTAACACGAATGAACATTACCGTGCTTCGACCGAAGTGGAAACCCGTGAAGATCGTTTTATCAAACGAGTCAAACAAGAATTTCCGGGACATAATTTTGAGCGAAGCAATCCTATTTTGCAACGTCTGCGCAGTGTCAAAGAACTCGAAGAAATAGCCCAAATACAAAAAGCCTGTGATATAACCGAAGCCGGATTCAGACGTATTTTGGACAAAGTCCGTCCGGGCATGAAAGAATACGAATTGGAAGCCGAATTTGCTCACGAATTTTTGCGTCGCGGTTCGCGCGGATTTGCTTATACACCCATTATTGCAAGCGGTGCGAATGCCAATGTGTTGCATTATATTCAAAATGATGCCGAAATCAAAGACGGCGATTTAATTCTGCTCGATGTGGGTGCCGAATACGGCAACTGGGCATCGGATATGACTCGGTGTGTGCCGGCAAACGGTAAGTTTTCACCTCGACAAAAAGAAGTTTACGAAGCGGTTTTACGCGTCAAAGATGCTGCTGCCAAAATGTTGAAACCCGGTGTTATTTGGGCGGATTATCAAGACAAAGTCGGACGAATCATGGAAAAAGAACTCCTCAAACTCGGTTTGTTGACCGAAGAAGATATCAAAAATGAAAATCCGGATTGGCCGGCTTATAAAAAATATTTTATGCACGGTACCTCTCATCACATGGGTTTGGATACTCACGATTACGGCATACTCGAAGAACCTATGCAAGCCGGTATGGTCTTTACCGTCGAACCGGGGATATATATTCCCGAAGAAGGTATAGGCGTACGTATAGAAGACGATTATGTCATTCAAGAAAAAGGCGAACCCGTTAATTTGATGAAAAATATACCGATTACCGTCGAAGAAATTGAAGCCTTAATGGCAAAATAATTGAAACAAACGGTTTGGCTATGCGTAGTGTGGAATTTTGAAACTCCACACTTTCAATTTAACACTAATTTTATTTATTGTTACAATGTTTATATTTAGCACCTTACCTGCATTACGTATAGCCTTTATTGTGGTTGGTTCTTTATTCTTTTTTATCAAATAATTCAAAATAATCTTTAAAAATATATTTTCTATTTCTCCTAAATCCTGTATATTCCTTTATAATTTCAAGCTTTTCAAATTCTGCAAGTATCCTATTTGCTGTCGATGATGCAATGTTTAATTCTTTAACCAATTTATTTGAGGTAATAATAGGATTTTGATATAAAATTCGCAATATTTGAATACCTTTTTCTGCTCTACTTCCCATTTTGGTTATTTTGTTATTTTCAATATCAGTTTTAAGTTGAATAATATCTTTAAAGACTTGAATTGATAATTTTGAAGTTTCAATAACACCTACCAAAAAGAATATAATCCATTGTTCTAAATCATTCTTTAATCTTACCCTCATAAGATTATCATAATAATATTTTCTATGCTTTTCAAAAAAATCAGACAAATACAATGCAGGTTTTTTTAAAATATTATTGCTAACCAAATATAATGTAATCATCAATCGTCCCAATCGTCCATTACCATCTAAGAACGGATGAATTGTTTCAAATTGATAATGAGCAATAGCAATCTTAATTAAATGGGGAATATAATAATCGTTTTTATTTAAGAACTTTTCCAAATCACTCATTAAATCCGGCAAATCATTGTGGTGAGGAGGAATATATATGGCATCTTTTAAAGTCGCACCTATCCAATTTTGACTTTTCCGAAATTCTCCGGGTAATTTATGTTTGCCTCTAACACCTGACAATAATACTTTGTGTGTGTTTTTCAATAACCTGTTAGACAATGGTAATTTTTCAAGTTCTGATATTGAGTAATTTATAGCATTAATATAATTTTGAACTTCTTTCCAATCATCTCTTTTTTCAGGATTTATCTCTTCTTCATTTAAAAGAACTTCTTCCATATTTGTTTTGGTTCCTTCAATTCTGCTTGAAGTTATTGCTTCCTTAGAAATATGCATTTTAATAAAGAAGTCAACATCCGGTATTAATTGTGAGAAAGCATTTAATTCTCCTAATAATCTATTTGCTTCTGACAATAAATGATTTACCTTTGGTGAAGAGACAATCCATTCTTTATTAATTTTTTCAGGTAAGAAAGAAGAATATTCTATTTGTTTAATATATTTTCCTGCTTTAAAATTCTTAATATCCATATCAAAAATCATCTTTTTGCAAATATAATAATTTATATTTTCATTTTTATGTATTTTTGCAAATATAATAATTTATATTTTTGTTTTAAATTAACTACAACGGCAGTTTGTCTAAAAAGCTAAGATTTATACCTTTTTATGCCACTATATCGTGAATTTTGTGTAAATATAGGGATTATTGAGATAATTTTGAGAAAAAGTAAAAATTTTATAAAATGGATTAAGCAAGTGTATTATTAGTTTTTTCGCAATTTTTTTGATAAAAAGCTGGAGTTTTTAGACAGTCAGACGGTTAGGATATATGTAACTATTCAATTATTCTTTTTTCTGCTCACTTATAATAACATGCATAATCTCCGCCGGTACCAATTTGGAAATATCACCGCCATTGCGAAAAATATCACGTACGATACTATTGCTGATAAATGATGTTTCGGGTCCGGTCAGTAAGAATACGGTTTCCACATCTGAATTTATTTTAATCATATCCTTGTGTGTATTTTATGATAAAAAAAATCATGTTCGTTTCATCAAATCAGGTTATTTCAATTTGTTATATTAAAAGGTTTTACGGATTAATCCAAAACAAATCGCAAAAAATATTAGAAAAAAACAGTCTTGTCGATTAAGAAAAAAATAGTATATTTGCAAACTCAAAAAAACTAATAAATAATAGAATTATGTATGCAATTGTAGAGATAGCAGGGCAGCAATTCAAAGTGCAAAAAGACCAAAAGGTTTTTGTTCACCGTTTGCAAGGAGTAGAAGGCGATGTTGTCAAATTCGGCAAGGTTTTATTGCTTGACAATGCCGGACAAGTAACCATTGGCGCCCCGGTTATTGAAGGAGCTGGTGTAACCGCCAAAATCCTTCGTCATTTAAAAGGCGATAAAGTTATCGTATTTAAGAAAAAACGTCGTAAAGGCTACAAAAAGAAAAACGGTCATCGTCAGTATTTAACTGAGATTGTTGTAGAGGACCTTGTTGCTTCCGGTTTTAAATCAGACAAAAAAGCAACTAAAAAAGCCAAAGCAGAACCCAAAAAAGCGACTAAATCAACTGCTAAAAAAACAACGGTTAAAGAAGAAAAAACCGCTGCACCGGCAAAAATAGCCGAAGTTAAAGAAGAAAAGAAAGTCGCTAAAAAACCGGCTGCGAAAAAAACGACCACAAAAAAACCGGCTACTAAAAAAACAACAAAAGCCGATGATTTGAAAAAAATTGAAGGTATAGGACCGAAAATCGCTTCTATTTTGACGGAAGCCGGTTATGAAACTTTTGCTAAATTGAGTAAAGCCGATCCTGAAAAAATACGCGAAATCCTTTTAGATAAAGGTGGTAAGCGTTATGCTATGCACGATCCGACTACTTGGCCTAAGCAAGCCGAATTGGCTGCTGCCGGTAAGTGGGACGAATTGAAAAAATGGCAAGACGAACTCGATGGAGGACGTTCATAATTTTTTTTATTAATTTTGTAAACACTAAAATTTTAATATTATGGCTCATAAGAAAGGTGTAGGTAGTTCAAAGAACGGTCGAGAATCGGAAAGTAAACGACTCGGTGTTAAGATTTTCGGCGGTCAAACTGCCATTGCCGGTAACATCATCGTTAGACAAAGAGGTACAAAACATCATCCCGGAAAAAATACTTTCATGGGAAAAGATCATACGATTCACGCTGCCATTGACGGTATTGTGAAATTTGAAAAGAAAAAAGGTGGTAAATCTTATATCTCAATTATACCGGTTGAAGCATAAAGGGATTCATCTTTTTTGTAAATAATTATCAATGCCGCCCGAAGGGCGGCATTGATAATTAAATATCATATCAATCCTTTTAAACCGAACAACCACCGCCTTCACAACTGTCATAGTCATCAATGTCTAATTCCAGCTTAGCAAAATTAAATGCCGGTATTGCTTGTTTTTCACTTGTCGTTTTAATTTTTGCCAATTCGTTGCCCGAATTGTCGTTGATATTCATGTAATACAAAGTTTTTAAACCGTATTTGTAGGCTATACCGTCGTGGCGGATTAAATCTTTGACCGGCACTTTGTTATTTTTATATTTGGATATATCGTAGTATTGGTTGGTACTGATACTTTGATCGATAAATTTTTGGAAAATAGCGATGAATTTCAAGTATTCTTCATTGTTTATATCCCATGCCAACGTATAGTTTTCTTCGTACTTGCCAAATCCCGGCACCAATTGTTTCAACGCGCCGTATTTACTCATTTTGGCTATCAAGAGTTTGCGTACCGGATCGACTCCGGGTGTTGAATTGGAAACCACACTGCTGCTGGCAGCCGGTGGAATGGCGCTCAATGCCGAATTACGCAAACCGTATTTTTTGACATCTTCGCGCAACCTATCCCAGTCCATAACCAAATCGTTTTCTACAATTTCGTCAACCGCTTCGGCATAGGTGTCTATCGGCATGATGCCATCGGCATATTTGGTGCGGTCAAACAATTTGCAAGCGCCTTTTTCTTTGGCGAGCAAATTGGAGGCTTTGATCAAACCGTATTGAAAACGTTCCATATACCGGTGCATGATCTTTCTGCCTTCATCTGTATTGTAGCCTAAATTATTTTTAGCCAAGAAATGAAATACATCGGATACGCCGATACCCAAACTGCGTCTGGCTTTGGTCGATTTGGCGGCGGCAATCACCGGATAATCTTGATAATCAATCAATTCGTCTAGAAAACGAACCAAAAGTTCGGTTAATTTGTCCAGCTCTTCTATACTTTCTATTTTTCCGAGGTTGATGTTGCTTAAAATACACATGGCAATTTCGCCGTCGGTTTTATTGACATCGTTTATAGGTGCCGTCGGTAAAGTAATTTCCTGACACAGATTGGACATATAAATATGGTCTTTAAAAGAACTGTGTTCGTTGACCCGGTCGGCATTTAAGATGTAAATTCTGCCTGTTTCGTAACGTTCTTTGAGCAGATCGAGGTAAAATTGACGGGCATTTATACGTTTTTTTCTGATGCGGTTATTTGCTTCGTACATTTCATACAGCATTTTGAATTTTTCGTAATCGCTGCCGTAGAAAGCATCATATAAATCACGTACTTCTTCAGATGAGAATAGTGTGATATCTTGATTTTTTCGTACCCGTTCTCTAAATAGTTTGTTGACGGCAAGCGAATAATCCATCCGGCGCACGCGGTTTTCGTCGTTTCCTTTATTGTTTTTCAATTGGATAAAAGTTTCGGCTTCCCAATGAAAGAACGGCAGAGTTGAAGTAGAGCTACCGCCCCGAATGGCATTTTGAGTAAAGCCTTTGGTAGTAGCTTCATACATTTTTAAGAACGGCACCAATCCCGTATGAATGACTTCTCCGTTACGGATATTAGCTCCCAGTCCGCGTACCCGCCCGAAATTCAGTCCGATACCGGCTCTGCTGGCTATATAATAACCTACAGCCGTATTGGATTGGAGTATGGATTCGAGCGAATCGCCTACATCTATCAAACAGCAGGAACTGAATTGACGTAGAGGTGTACGCACGCCGGACATGATAGGTGTCGGCAAGCTGATTTTAAAAGTTGATACCGCTTCGTATAAGTCCAGCACATATTTTTTGCGTTTTTGCCCTTTATAGTTTTTAAACATAAACATGGCAATCAACATAAAGGCTTCTTGCGGTGTTTCGTACAACTCAAAAGTATTGCGGTCTTGCAGCAAATATTTATCTACCATTTGACGCAGTCCGGCATAAGTAAACAGATTATCGCGCTCATGTTTGAGTTTTTTGCCGAAATAAACCAGTTCACTTTGACTGTAAGCATCTAAAATAGATTTGTCGTAAACCCCGCGATAGACATTGTTGCGAACAAAAAACTCAAAAGGTATGGGTTTGTCTTGTTTAAAAACTTTTTTATACAAATCACTCAACAACAAACGAGCGGCTACATATTGATAATCCGGATTTTCTTCCGAAATCAAATCGGCTGCCGATTTGATCATGATTTTTTGAATTTCGGAAGTGGTAATCCCGTCGTAAAATTGGATTTTTGAGTTGATTTCTATATCCGAAACCGATACATTTTGGTAGCCGTCGCAAGCCCATTCTACCATATCGTGTATCATTTTCAAATCTAATGGTGCAGAAGTGCCGTCTCGTTTTATTACATTAATCGTTTTCATAAATTGTTGAGTCGTTTTTTAGGTTATTTTGGTATGGCTGAAAATAAACCAAACAAATTTAATCGATAGATTTATTGATTTGAACAATCTTACAAAAAGTTATTAACATTTTATTAAAAATAATAAAACATTGATAATTAGTTATTTAATTGTTAATTTATTCAAATAAGTTTGTTAAATAATTGAAAATGAAATGATTGTTTAAAAACTCAATTTTTAAAGTAGGCGAGACATATTTTTCTAAAAAATTGCAAGTTTTTTCGGTCCGAAAAAATTCGATATCCGAATATTATTGAAGAAAAATAACATAAAAAAATGAGAAATTGTTTTGTTTTACGAAACTAAAACAAAACAAACTATATGAACATTATAAACTTTATTGTAATTTTGTCGTAAATTTCGGTATATGAATATTTGGGATAGAATCGCAAGGTTGATTTTGCGTAACAGACTGTATTTTTTAGCTATAGTTGTTATTGCTACGCTTTTCTTTGTTTCGCAATGGCGTTATGTATCGGTTTCATATACTCAAAAAAGTATTTTACCCAAAGATGACCCTTATGCTCAAGAATATGCCCGTTTTAGAGAGGTGTTTAAAAACGAAAATAATCTGATATTACTGGGGGTTAAAGATTCGACTTTGTTTACCAAAGATAAACTCAATATTTGGTTGACTTTGTCCAAAAAACTGAAATCTTATCCCGAAGTGGCAAGAGTCATTTCTTTTGACAATTTAAAAATTCTGCAAAAAGATACAACCAATCAAAGATTTGTTTTAAAAAACTTTTTGGAATCGCCCGTTCAAAGTGATGCCGACGCCCGTTTGGTTCAAGCCCGCTTGTTTGATTCGTTGCCGTTTTATGACGGCTTGATATACAACAAAAAATCCGGTGCTGTTCAAATGCTGGTAGCCATAAAAGACGAAATTATAAATTCGGACAGGCGGGTTGCGTTTATGACGGAAACCGTGAAACCTTTGATAGAACAGTTTGAACAACAGATGCATACCGACATCAAAGCCTCCGGTTTGGTGTATATTAAGTCTTTAAATGCCAGAGTTTTGGAGAAAGAAATTCCTTTTTTCATTATTCTATCTTTGTTTGTAACCGGTTTTATTATTTGGTTTTTCTTTCGTTCGGCATCGCCTATTATTATTTCAATATTGATAGTCGGTATAGGAGTGATGTGGTCATTTGGGATTATGGGGACATTGGGCTATAAAATCAGTATTCTTACGGCGGTTATTCCACCTTTGGTAATCGTTATCGGGGTGCCTAATGCCATATTTTTGATCAACAAATACCAACAAGAGATTATTTTGCACGGCAATCAAGTCAAATCTTTGCAGCGGGTTATCAGCAATACGGGTAATGCTATTTTGATGACCAATGTTACAACCGCTATCGGATTTGCTACATTTATCATCGTCAAAAACAGTTTGTTACGCGAGTTCGGAATCGTGGCTTCTTTGTCTATTTTGTCTATTTTTATTTTATCCATTTTATTGATTCCGATTATATACAGTTATAAAAAACCACCTAAAAGCAAACATTTGCGACATCATAAAAAAACTTGGTTGGTCAAGTTTGTCGATTGGTTGATAGGTACGGTTCGTCATCGTCAAAAAACGATTTTCGGTATTGCCATTTTATTGTTGATTATAAGCATTATAGGCGCCACGAAGATGAAAGTGTCCGGCAGTATGTTGGCTGATTTTCCGAAAAACAGAGATTTTTATAGAGATATTAAGTTTTTTGAACAAGAGTTTGGCGGGATTTTGCCTTTGGAATTTATGATAGACACCAAGCGCAAAAAAGCTGCTATGCATTTGGCAACTTTAAAAAGAATAGACCGTTTTCAAGATGAAATAGCCGATTTGTCCGAATTGTCCCGTCCGGTTTCGTTGGTCAATCTGGCAAAATATGCCAAACAGGCTTTTTACAAGGCTGATCCGAATTATTATCAATTGCCTTCCATGCACGAAAAGTATTTTATTATGCCTTACTTAAAAAACAGTGGCGGGAAAGCTGATTTGCTTCAAAGTTATACCGATACTTTGCAACGTTATTTACGAATCACTACCTTTATGAAAGATATTGAAACCGACCAAATGGAACGGGTAGAGGATTATTTGGAAATGAAAGAACATAAATATTTTCCGGCTAAGAAATATCAAGTTTTGATGACCGGACAAGCCAAATTGTATCTGAAAGGCACGCATTATCTGATAGACAATTTGATTATCTCGTTGGGACTGGCTGTATTTTTGATTTTTATTTTTATCGCGTGGATGTTTGGAGGTTCTTTAAAAATGGCTCTTATTTCGCTGGTACCTAATATTTTACCCTTGTTAATAACAGCCGGTATTATGGGTTTTGGCGGTATTCCGCTCAAACCTTCAACCATATTGATATTTAGTATTGCATTCGGTATTTCGGTTGACGACACCATTCATTATTTAGCCAAACTGCGACACGAACTCAAATTGCACAAAGGACATATCAAACGTTCGGTATATAAAGCGCTCAAAGAGACCGGTGTCAGTATGTTTTATACTTCCATTGTTTTGTTTTTCGGTTTCGGAACATTTATTTTGTCTGATTACGGCGGGACAGAAGCTTTGGGCGGTTTAATTTCGTTGACTTTGTTGATGGCAATGTTTTCCAACTTATTGTTATTGCCGGCTTTGGTTATTTTTATGGATAATATGTTTAAAAACAAAAAATCTTATAAGGATAACTTAGACATCTTCCCCGAAAACAAAGAAGCTAATGAATGATTTTGTGTTGTATTTCAGATTGGGATTAACCCATATTCTCAGTTGGTCATCGATAGATCATATACTGTTTTTACTGGCTTTGATTATGGTGTTCAGTTATAAAGACCGGCATAAATTGCTGATATTGGTTTCACTTTTTACCCTGGCACATACGACAAGTTTGTTTTTGTCTGTGTTCGGTTATGTGCATGTTGACGAAAAGTTGATAGAAACGCTGATTTTATGGACGATTTTGGTTACGGCTTTATCCGATATTTTGTGGACCAATGACCGAATATTGACACGAATTCACTATTATTTTTCATTTTTTTTCGGTCTGATTCACGGTTTGGGATTTGCTTCGGATTTTAAGTTAATAATAGCCGGACAATCACGCAAAATATTAGCCTTACTCGAATTTGCTTTGGGTATAGAAACCGCTCAAATTATATTAGGTATCGTTATTTTGGCGAGTTTGTTTGTTCTGCAAAAAATATGGCTGAGAAATATTCGCGAACGCCATATTTTAATTTCCGGTATCATCATCGGATATGTTATAGCATTGTTGAGTTGGTAATGAAATCAGATAAACAAATTTTCAGATTTAAACAATTTGAAGTCGCGCAAGGGCAAGTTGCTATGAAAGTCGGGACTGACGGCGTGTTGTTGGGAGCGTGGGCTGATTTGCAAAATGCTCAAAATATTCTTGATATAGGTACCGGAACCGGACTCATTGCTTTGATGTGCGCGCAACGACAGCCTACGGCAAATATAGATGCTTTGGAAATAGAACCGGCTGCCGCCCGCCAAGCCGGTGAAAACTTTAAAAATTCAAAATGGCATAAGCGATTACATCTTATTCAGACTGATTTTAACCGGTTTGAAAGTTCTAAGAAATATGATGTTATTGTCAGTAATCCGCCTTATTTTGATGAAATACCCGAAAATATTGATATTCAAAGACATCTGGCACGTCATTCATCTGTTTTATCATTGAAAACATTGGTTCGAAAATCAAAAAAACCGCTCAAAGAAACCGGCAGTATTCAATTGATTTTACCGGCGAATAAATTATCACAATTGAAACAAATCATCAAAAAAGAAACTCTTTATCTGAACAAAATTTGTTATGTCAAAGGGCATCAAAATGCTAAGGTTAAAAGAATTTTAGTTAAAATTTCAAATTTTAGCTCAGAATTGGAAGAAAACCATTTGATTATTGAAAAATCCAGACATCATTATACTGATGCTTATATTAGTCTGACTCGTGATTTTTATTTGAAAATGTAAGAAAAAAAAGGCTTATTTTAACAACACAATCCTAAACGTTGTACCTTCTCCTAAAACAGACTTTTTGACAAATATTTTACCTTTATGATACTGCTCAATAATACGTTTACTCAACGATAAACCAAGACCCCAACCGCGTTTTTTGGTGGTATAGCCGGGTTGAAAAACCTGTTTGAATTTGGAAGCGTGAATCCCTTTTCCCGTATCGCTGATATCGATGTAAACATTATGTCCTTTATCGGTAATTTTAATAGTTATTTTTCCTTTGCCTTCCATAGCGTCAATGGCGTTTTTTACCATATTTTCTATGACCCACGAATACAGCTGATCATTGAGTAAGGCTTGCAGTTTTTCGGGAGCTTCCAAGTTGATTTTAACCAATTTTGATGTACGGCTTTTGATATAATGTAGCGTATGTTTTGTGATTTCAACCACATTTTGTGATTCTAATTTAGGAATAGAACCTATTTTTGAAAAGCGTTGTGAGATGACGTTGAGCCGTAGCACGTCTTTTTCGATTTCTTCTACCGGAATATCAGGATTGTTTGCCGTTTTTAAGATCTCTATCCAGCCCATCAATGAACTCAAAGGTGTTCCGATTTGATGTGCTGTTTCTTTAGCCAAACCGGACCATAAGCGGTTTTCATCGGAAACTCTTCCGGTGTGATAATACAGATAAACGATAGCGGCAAAAAGTAGAAAAATGGCTACTAATATAACCGGATAATATGTCAATTTGCTCAATAATGACGAGTTGCCGTAATACAATACTTGATAGTCATTATCGCCCAAATCCAATTTGAAATGTTTATCGGTTTTTTTAAATTCTTTTAGTTTTTTTTGAATATAAGCCGGTTTGTCTTTTGATAAATTGCGATAAAAAACAACTTTGGCATTTTTATCGACAATAATAACGGGAATAGTATGATTTTTTTCCAAAATTGCAGACGAAAGATTAAGTAAAGCCGGATTGTCATCTTTGACATCGAGTAATTTTTGATAAGCAGAAGCCAAAATCTCCATTTTAGCTCGTTCTTCCTGTTTAAATTCCTGCAAAAAACGATTGGTTTCCCATAAAGTTATAGCTAATGCTATTAAGGTAGCACTGATAAAAATCAAACGTTTATGCCGTGAAAGATGTTCTCTCATCTGTATTATTCAACAGTTACCGATTTGGCCAAATTGCGAGGTTGATCGACATTGCAACCGCGATAAACCGCAATATAATACGATAACAATTGCAATGGAATGGTTGCCAGTAAAGGTGTAAAAGCTTCTACGGTTTCGGGAATTTCTATAACGTGGTCAGCTAAACTTTTGACTTGTTGGTCGCCTTCGGTTACGATAGCGATAATTTTTCCTTTTCGCGATTTGATTTCTTGAATATTACTGACAACTTTTTCATACTGTCCTTTTTTGGTTGCGATGACAAATACAGGCATATTTTCATCGATTAAAGCAATAGGACCGTGTTTCATTTCGGCAGCCGGATAACCTTCGGCGTGAATATAGGAGATTTCTTTCAGTTTGAGCGCGCCTTCCAAAGCTACCGGAAAATTATAACCTCGTCCGAGATATAAAGCGTTTGTGGCATCTTTGTAATGGTGAGCAATTTGTTGGATATATAAATCGGTTTGCAAAGTTTTTTCAATTTTTTCGGGCATAATAGCCAGTTCAGACAAATATAAATTATACTCACTTATAGAGATAGTTCCTTTTTCTTTGGCTAATTTGAGAGCCATCATAGCCATTACCAAAACTTGTGTTGTAAAGGCTTTGGTTGAGGCTACTCCTATTTCCGGTCCGGCGTGGGTATATGTGCCTGAGTCGGATTCGCGCGAAATAGACGACCCGACTACATTACAAATAGCATAAATAAAAGCTTTATGTTGTTTGGCTAATTTGATAGCAGCCAAGGTATCTGCCGTTTCACCCGATTGTGATATGGGAACCACAATATCATTTTCTTTGATAATCGGGTTACGGTAGCGAAATTCGGAACTATACTCAACTTCCACCGGAACACGGGCAAGCTCTTCAAACAGATATTCACCGACCAATCCGGCGTGCCACGACGTGCCGGCACCAATCATAATCAGCCGGTCGGCATTCAGAAATTTGTTGAGGTAATTATCAATTCCGGATAGTTTTATCAGATTTTGTTCCGGCAATACCCGTCCGCGCATCGTATCTCGAATAACATTTGCCTGTTCGTAAATTTCTTTTAACATAAAATGTTCATAGCCGCCTTTTTCTATTTGATCCAAATTCAATTGAAGTTCTTGAATGTAAGGCGCAACTTTTTGGTCATCTTTGATATTTCTGATTTCCGGATCTTTACCTATTTTGATGATAGCCATTTGCTCGTCTTCAAGATATAAAGCATTTTTGGTAAACTCTATAAACGGAGACGCATCGGAGGCTATGAAAAACTCGTTATTACCAATACCGATAGCCAAAGGACTACCAAGCCGTGCCAGTACAATTTCGTCCGGTTTTTGTTTGTTAAAAACAACGATAGCATAAGCCCCGACAACTTCATTTAGAGCAATTTGAACCGCTTTGCCTAAACCGACTTGTTCTTTTTGCATTACATCTTCTATCAGATTGACTAAAACTTCGGTGTCTGTATCGCTTTCAAATTTATACCCGCGACTTATCAAGGTTTGTTTAATAGGTTCGTAATTTTCAATGATGCCGTTGTGAACAATCACCAAATTTCCGGAATTGGACAAATGCGGATGCGCATTGATATCATTTGGTTCACCGTGTGTTGCCCAACGGGTGTGTCCCAAACCTATTTGTCCTTTTTTTTCTTTGGAATTGTCAAAAAGTTGTTCTAAATCAACTACTTTTCCTTTGGTTTTTTTGTGAATAAGTTCAAAGTCAAACAGCGCTAATCCGGCACTGTCATAACCGCGATATTCCAAACGTTTTAATCCGTTGATAATAATAGGGAAAGCATCTCTTTGCCCGATATATCCGACAATTCCACACATAATTTGATTTTTTTGATTTGATTAATAATAGATTAAACTTTGTCTGTTTATTATGTATATTCCCTAAATTTTTATAGTTTTTATAACTGAAATTTTACTGCAAAAACAGTACCAATGTACGATATAAATCGCTTAATTTCAATTTATTTACAACTCTTTTAAAAATTGATACATTAACCGTACACCAAAGCCCGTTCCGCCTTTACCTTTATAATCTTGAGCGGTTTCGAGAAAAGCCGGTCCGGCAATATCGATATGGATATAAGGATGTTTGGCAAAATGTTCTAAAAATTTGCCGGCTGTTATCATTCCGGCGTTCCCGGTACCTATATTTTTCATATCGGCTATATCCGATTTCATTTCGTCTTTCCATTCGTCCCAGAAAGGGAACTCTACCAGACGTTCGTGAACTTTTTTGCCGGCTTTTTGCAAATTTTGGATATATTTTTTAGGAGCGTTGCCCATAACGATAGCGGCTTTATCGCCAATGGCTCTTACGGCGGCACCGGTCAAAGTGGCGGCGTCTATAATTACTTCGGGTTTGTATTGATTGGCATAAGCAATGGCATCAGCGAGTATCATTCTGCCTTCGGCATCGGTATTTAGTACTTCGACGGTAGTGCCGTCATACATCTTAATGACATCGCCGGGAGCATAAGCGTTTTTGCCCGGACGGTTATCGGTAGCCGGAATAAGCGCAATGACCCAAACCGGTAAATTGTTTTTGGAAATAGCGTCCATAGTACCGGCCATCATCGCAGCGCCTGCCATATCGCTTTTCATCAAATCCATCGAATGCGGGGTCGGTTTTAAACTCAATCCGCCGGTATCGTAAACAATGCCTTTACCGACCAATACAACGGGTTTTTTGTTTTTGGCGTTTTTGGGTTTCCATTCCATAATGGTAAAGGTCGGCGGAATCTCCGAACCTTTATTGACGGCTAATAATCCTCCCATACGCAAATTAACAATATTTTTCTTGTGTAAAACTTTGACTTTCAAACCGTCATTTTGCGTTTTTTTGTGCAATTCCATCGCCAAACGTTCGGCATCGAGATAAGAAACCGGCTCGTTGACCAACGTACGCGCCCATAAGACCGATTCAATCAGGTTTTTTAGTTCGTTTATTTTCTTTTGACCGATACCTGTTACTTTGATTGAGTTGAGTTTGTTTTTCTTTTTATCTTTGTCAGAAAAATATTTTAAAAATTGATAATCAGATAGATATAAACCTTCAATGAAAGCCTCTAAATCCTTATCATTTTCTCCGTAAACAACGATTTCTTTTTCTATATCTTTTAATTCGCTATGAATTTTATAGGCAAATTTTCTGATTTTTTCCAAACCGGTGCCTTTGGTTTTGACCACAAACATATTGTGTTTAGGCGTTTTTACGGATTGCATTTCTTCCTTTCCGAAATTTTCTTTCATAAAAGGAATAACTTTTTTGCAGGGCAAATATTTAATGTCGGATTTTTTATCAGCCAATACCACTACGTTTCTAGCGGTTTCGGGTATTTTTTTTATAACTTTTATTTTCATATAATTCTGATTTCTAAGTATTTATATTATTTATTCGATTATTGGCAATACAATTTATTGCCAAATGTTTCGATGTGTAAAATTAATCAAAAAATCATTACAAATTGATGTATGCAGTATTAATATTATTTGCTTTTGCAAACAAAGGACATAGCGAATAAGACATCAAATGATTGCTAACTAAAAATAACCAACTAACAGATACAACTATTTTGTCAAAAAAACAAAATAATACATATATATAATGTATAAAATAAGATAAAGACTAGCTTTTATCCAGCTGATTTTATGACGTTTCGGTAAGATTGCCAAGGGGATAATCAGGGCGGAAATGCCAATCATCCAAAGAATATCAACATTGATAAGTTTCAAATTCGTAACTTGAATGGGTTTTATCATGGCAGTAATTCCTAAAACCGAGCCGATATTAAAAATATTGGACCCGACCAGATTGCCGAACGACAAATCTTTTTCTTTTTTGAGTGCCGAAATAATCGATGCCGCCAATTCGGGAATACTGGTTCCGATAGCGACAATACTTACACCAATAATTCGCTCACTCACACCTACTTGACGTGCTAATTCTTTGGCACCGTCCACCAAAAATTCGGAACCTGCCCAAAGTGCTACCCCGCCGATAACCAGCCAAAATAAAATTTTGAAGATACCGGCAACTGCTGTATCTTCATCTATTTCTTCAATTTCTTCCAGATTGATTTCCCCGCCTTGTGATGCATAATTTATCAATACATATATAAAAATAATGAGTAAAACAAATAAGACCAAGCCTTCATTGAAACTGAGTAGCATATCATTTATTAAAAAACAATAAAGCAATCCGGATAGCAACAGCATAACCGGAATATTAAATTTATAGGATACTTTTTTGATAAAAATAGGGGTTAAAATAGCTGTAGCTCCCAGTACCAAAGCAATATTGGCGATATTAGATCCGACGACATTTCCCAATGCCAGTTCAGGTGAACCGTTAAAAGCAGCTTGCATACTGACCAATAATTCGGGCAAAGATGTCGCAAATGATACGACTGTCATTCCGATGACAATACGCGACATTTTAAATTTTAAAGATAAGCTGACCGATGCCCGTACTAAATATTCTCCACCTGCAATAAGTAATACAAGACCTAATATGATATAAAATATGGACATATTTTAAATTTTGTCAAAAATACAAATTTATTTTCGTTTCTTTTTTTTTGCTTTTTTCTCTGTTTTTTGACTTTCGAGAAGTTTTTTATACCGTCGTTCGCGGTACCACCACATAAACGGACCTAAAATCGAAATACCTATCAGCAAAGAAAAAATACCGTAAACGATATCTTTTTGGGTGAAATGCCAATTCCAAGCAAAAACTTTGGAAAAAACAATCACAAAAATGCCGTAGGTAATACCGGTTATCAGAGAGAATTTAACGGCACCTTGTTGCCGCCGTTTTTTCCAATATTCTATAAATCTTTTGTCTGAATCTTTCATTATGATTGGTTATTTGATGATATGGTTATCTGCTGTGCCCCGATTCTCATCGGGGGTTATTTGATAGTGTGTAATATCTAGTAGAAAGTGCTAAGTGTGTAAGAGTTGCACCTTCCGGCATTTTGTCTAATTTACTTTCCACTTTTATCTTTCAACTCAAGTAGCTCATCTACATATTTTATTGCTTTTTGCAAACGTTCTTTTTTATTACCTTTTAAAACAATATAATCTTTATTGTGTTCGTCCAAAGCTTTTTTAAAGGCTTCAAACATTTCTTTGCGATGGTTAGGCCGGTCACGTAAGTCATCGGCTTCCCAAGGTACGTCTATATAGGTTAAAAAATACAAATCGTATTGATTACGACGGGCGGCTTCATCGAGTAGCGGATCTACATAACCGCCGTAATATTCTTTGGAATAGACTTTGGTTTCGAGCAAATCGGTATCACAAAACAGTATATCGGTTGCTTTTTGCGCCAAATCGTTTTCCAGTTTCATCTGCCCGAGAGCTATCGGTATTAAATCTTTTTGTTCGCAGGTACGTCGCTCGTTGTTCCATACATTTTGCAGATATTCACGGGCGTATTCGGGGACCCAAACCGAATTGTAATGCCGGGCTAATTGTTGCGACAAAGTTGTCTTGCCTGTCGATTCGGGTCCAAACATAACCACTTTTACTACATCTGAAGTTTTTTGCATTAATAGTTCTCTGATAGATTCGCTCATTGTTTTATTTGTAAATTATCTTTTGACATAATATCACGCCACTGTCTGTAACCTTGAAAAGCTAAAATAAGAAAAATAAAATATTGTATGCCGGTAAAACCGTAGCCTTTGATAAAATATAAAGGGACAGAAACAATATTGACGGCAATCCAAAAGCTCCAGCTTTCCAATTTTTTGTTAGCCATCAGCCACATGGCGGCAAACGCGGCACCGGTGGTAAACGTATCGAGAAAAGGCGTTATTTTTTTGATTTCAGACAATTTTCCCGTAGATAAATGTTGCCAAGCATATTGTACACTTTCTGTAAAACCTAATTCATTGGGCATCACATTATAATGGCGATATACCCAAATAACAAATGCCGAAGTAAATATGAAAATACCTGTTGCCAACAGATAATCTTTGCTTGAACTTTTAGTAATAGGAATATGCTTTTGATTTTCCGTATCGACTATACGACTCCATATCCACCAACCGTATATACTCATCAAAGTGTAGTAAATGTTGATGATTAAATCGCCGTACATTTGCCATCTGCTCAACAAATACACATACAATGCCGTACTGATAATACCGGTTGGATACACCAAAATATTTTCTTTTTTGGCATACAACACACTGGCAATGCCGAATGCCATAGCCGTAAATTCGATAAGGACATATATGAGGGGGGTATGTTGGTAAGGAGCGATAAAAAACCGGATTATCTCCTGCATAGTTTTATTTTAACTTCAAAAATAGTGTTTTTGCAGAATATACGAACGAACAATTAAATTTAAAGGAGAAAAAGTATAAAAAAAAACCGAAGTGCAACCGACTCCGGTTCAATTGTTTGTAATAAAAAGAGCTACAATTATCTGGTAATTTCCAAAATCTCCAATTGTAATTTGCCCGCAGGCACATCAATCTCTACGATATCGCCTACTGATTTGCCCAACAATCCTTTTCCTATCGGCGATTCCACCGAAATTTTACTTTTCATAAAATCCGCTTCACTGGCGGACACCAAAGTATAGGTTTCTTCTTTATCCAATTTTAAATTTTTGATTTTAACGGTTGAAAAAATTAATACTTTTGAGGTATCCAAATTTTTATCATCGAGAATACGGGCATTGGCAAGCGTGATTTGGAGTTCTTGAATTTTGTTATTGACGCGCACTTGTTCTTCTTTGGCAGCATGGTATTCGGCATTTTCCGACAAATCACCTTTTTCGCGCGCTTCGGCGATGCGTTTGGTGATTTCGGGCATTTCGGTAAATTTTAAATATTCCAATTCCTTTTTTAAGTTTTCAAGTCCTTCGGGTGTTAGATAAATGATTTTGCTCATATTCAAATGTTTAAAAAAAAATAGTAAAAAATATTTCCCGCCAAAAAGTATATCGGCAGGAAACCATACGCAAAGGTACAATATTTTTGTGTTTTTGTCAAATGCCCTGCAAATCTTGACGGTTTTTTGACAATTCTTTCAATTAATAGCAACTGTAAATTAGGTAGTGATATGCTGTATTTGTCGATTGGAAAAATATTGAGGAATACATATCCCGTTCATAAATGCGACTTTTAGAGGTAAAAAAATACTTTGAATATATATTAAGATAAAAAAACTTAAATTTGTTCAAAATTAAAAGCATGAATAAATATATACTATTTTTTTTATTTTTGTTATCACAACATTTATTTGCACAAGAAAAACTCTATGAAAAAAAAATCAAAAGTCAGTTGAAAATACCTTATAATACTTTTGATTACAACGAGATTGAGGGGCAAAGGTCTGACACGATTCATACCGCTTTAAAACCTTGGCATTTTTATGAGACTAATCCTGAAATTATTCAAAATAAATACAGGCAACTATTATTACATAAAAAATCTTGGTTCGGACGCAAACTTTTTGACGAACATTTTTTTGCCGTAAACGGACCCGATTATTGGATAAGTATAGATCCGGTGGTTGACGAGCGTTTGGGAAAAGATAATTTGCATACCAATACATTTCAAAATACCCGTGCCATTCGTGTTGAAGGGGCTTTGGGACGGCAATTTTCATTCAGTTCGACCATAGCTGAAAATTATGCTTTGTTACCAAAATTTATTGAGCGTTATGTATGGGTTTCATATCCTCATATAGTTCCCGGTTTCGGATTGAATAAAAGTGGCGATCATATTCATACCGATTATCCTTATGCTACCGGCTATATAGCTTACAAACCGAGCCGATTTTTCTTTTTTGAACTAGGACACGGCAAACATTTTATAGGCGAAGGTTATCGTTCGCTGTTTTTGTCGGATAATGCTTC
>JALVKK010000274.1 GCA_027033875.1 Flavobacteriales bacterium | reverse complement strand
TTATTGTCATTAAAACCGTTTACCCCGGTGCAGAACCCGAAGAAGTAGAAACATCCGTTTCTAAAAAAGTGGAAGATGCCCTGTCCAATTTGGAAGGCATTGATTATATCCAATCTAAATCCTTACCAAACGCCTCTATTGTAATTGCCAATTTAAAATACGGTACGGATGTCGATTTTGCCATGCAAGATGCCCAACGGCAGATTGATAATATCAAAAACGATTTACCGGACGAAATTCTCAGTCCGACCATGAGTAAAGTCAACCCGAGTGATTTACCTATTATGTCTATCAGTGCCACCAGTAACCTGCCGGCAACCGAATTTTATCAAAAAATGACCGATGATATTCTGCCTCAAATTAAACAGCTCAAAGGGGTTGCCGAAATTGATATTTTGGGTGGCGAACAACGGGAATTTCAAGTCAAAGTTGATCCCGATAAACTCAAACTCAACAAAGTATCCTTAAGTCAAGTAACCGAAGCCATTTTACGCACCGGTAAAGATTTTCCCGCCGGAAAAATCAAAACCGATAATGTTGAAAATTCGGTACGTTTGATAGGCAAATTTCACAAACTCGAAGATATTGAGAATGTGCAAGTAGCCATGCGTCCCCACGGAAGTCCTATTTATGTAAAAGATGTTGCGACAGTTATTGATGGTGTTAAAGAAATTTCCTCATTAAGCCGCTACAACGGTGTCGAAGGACTTGGCTTAATCTTAAAAAAGCAAGGCGATGCTAATGCCGTTGATGTTTCAAAATTAGTAAGAAAAAAACTTAAAGAAATTGAAGAAAAAAATAAAGAAAACGGTATCAAATTTATCATTGCCGACGATACGACTGACAACACTATTGCTGCTGTAAATTCAGTAGTAGATGATTTGATTTTAGCGGTTATATTGGTGTCTTTGGTCATGCTTTTATTCTTGCGTAGTTTTCGTAATGCCATTATTGTTCTGGTAGCTATTCCTACCTCATTGGTAACGGCATTTGCCGTGATGTGGATACTAGGCTATACGCTAAACCTGATGACCTTATTGGCAATGTCCTTAATCATCGGAATTTTGGTCGATGATGCAACGGTTGTTTTAGAAAATATCCAGCGGCACTTAGATATGGGCAAAGAAAAACGAAAAGCGGCATTTGAAGGACGTATGGAAATCGGTTTTTCGGCTATAGCCATAACTTTAGTTGACGTTGTTGTATTTGTTCCGATATTATTCTTACAAGTATTTGTTGCCGATATGCTCAAAGAATTTTCGGTAGTCGTTATCACTTCTACCTTGACGAGTTTGTTGGTCGGATTTACCTTAACACCGTGGTTAGCATCGCGTATCGGTAAAGCCGGTGATGTAGAACCGACCAATTTTTTCAACAGATTCTTGTTATGGTTTGAAAAGAAATTAACCAATTTCATTAATTCATATACCAAACAATTAGATTGGGTTTTGGATCATAAAGCAATTTTCGGTTTTATTGTATTAATCCTCATCATATTGACCGGCGTATTAATGAAACAAAATATTATCGGAAACGAATTGATTGCCACCGGTGACCAAGGCAAGTTCAGCTTGTTTTTAGAGTACGACAAACATACACCTTTAAAGCAAAACAATATTGAATCCTCAAAAGTTGAAAGTTTTTTGCTGCAACAAAAAGAAGTCGAAAGTGTGTTTAGTAATATCGGCGGACCTACAACCAGTATCGGTAGTTCAGGTGTTGGTTTACCTTATAAAACCGAATTTACCGTGCAACTGGTTCCCGAAGAAAAAAGACATGGTGAATCTACCGAAAAATTTATGATGGACATACGCGAGTCCTTAAGAAAAGAATTTCCGGGGGTGAAATTTTCAATGTCAGCACTCGGCTTGGTAGCACGGTCCTCTCCTATCGAAATTACATTAAGCGGTAGCGACTTGGATAAAGTCAAACAAACTGCGGACAGCCTAAAAAAAGTCATTCAAAAAATACCCGGTGCTGATAATGTTCAACTATCCGTAACCGAAGGAACACCGGAATTGAAAGTGCAACCCGACAGTGATAAATTACAAAGACTAGGGCTTAATACAGCTTATGTAGGCTTCAATTTGCGGACGGCATTTACCGGTAATGACGATGCCACTTTAACCGAAAACGGTACGGAATATCCGGTGCGTGTATGGTTAGACAAATTTGACCGTCAAAACTATGACGATGTCGCCAATTTAACGCTTATCAATCCCAAAGGTATGCCGGTTAAAGTGAAGCAATTTGCCAAGGTAACCCAAGACAAATCCCCTTCAATGCTCGAACGTATGAACCGTTTACCGTCCATTACCATAACGGCAGATGCCTTGGGCAGACCTTCGGGTTCGGTAGCCGATGATTTTAAAACTTATATCAAAACCCATCCGCTACCCAAAGGTATCGAAATGAATTGGGGTAGTGATATCAAAAAACAAAATGATAGTTTCGGCGCCATGGCAAATGTTTTGTTGATTTCCTTTATCTTGATTTATTTGATTTTGGTCGCCTTATATGATAGTTTTATCTATCCTATAGTCGTAATGTTTGCCATTCCGGCAGCCATTATAGGGGCTTTATTGGCGTTAAACCTATCCTTGAGTAGTTTGAGTTTGTTTAGTTTGTTAGGTTTAATTATGCTCATGGGATTGGTCGTCAAAAACTCTATTTTGATAGTCGATTTCACCAATCAACTAAAA
>JALVKK010000273.1 GCA_027033875.1 Flavobacteriales bacterium | reverse complement strand
GACCTTTGTCTTCTTCTACCGTAAACAGTATCCTTCCATCGCAATACGGATAACCGAAAAAATCAAGATAACCACCCGCCGCACCGGCATATTCAAACATTTTTTTGTCTTTAAAATCTTTTATCTTTGGCTGAACCACCACTGTTTCCGGTTCGTTTTCAAAACTTTCAATAACAGGACGCAACCAGTCCTTAGTTACTTCAATATCGGAATTGACCAAGGCATAAACATCGGCATCAATATACTTCAAACCACGATTATAACCACCGGCATACCCGTAATTTTTGTCTAATTGTACTAATTTTACATCTGAAAAATTTTCTTGTAAGTATGCAACAGAATTATCTGTTGAAGCATTGTCAATCACGTAAACTTTTGCTTCTTGTGAATGTTTCACAACAGACGGCAAGTATTGTTTTAGTAAGTCTTGTCCGTTCCAATTTAAAATGACAACAGCTATCTTCATCTATGGTTTTCAGGTAATTCTTTTAAAAATTTAAATTGATTGACTTCAAAATCAATTTGGCAAATATAATGTTTCAATCCGTTTGTCAATAATAAATACGGGGCTTTGAGCAACCAATTGTACTGATTGGCTTGATCAAAAGTTTTTTGAGTTAAAGCAATATTCGGGGCTTTACATTCTACCAAAATTTCCGGATTCATTTGCCGGTTGTAAACAACAATGTCAAAACGTCTTTTGGTTTGGTTGATATGCAATTCTCTTTCAACGGCTATCCATTGAAGCGGATATTTTTTATCGACTATTAAATATTGCAAGGTATGTTGACGCACCCATTCTTCCGGAGTCAATACACAATATTTTTTACGAACCGGATCAAAAATCAAAGCTTTTTCGTCTTGTTGTTTGAGTTTAAAATCGTATTCGGGAAAATTGAGTTTCAGCATATCTAAAATTACATCGGATTAAAAATGTAAAGATAAAAAAAACACCGGATTAAAATATCCGATGACTTTATGGTTGAGGCTAATGTGTCAAACTTATGACATTCAGTCTTTTACGAAATTAATCGCATATTTTACATTGCGGTATTCTATCAAATCGGCTTTAAGTGAACCTACTAACAATTTAGCTTTTATCAATAAAGGTATTTTGTTTTGATCATCGCTTACCCAAATAGTCAAACTTTCATTTTCTTTAAACACACGACCTTTTTGTACCAACGGACGAAATTTTAAGCTGCGAATCTTACCGAATTTGGTTTTCAAAACATCTTTTCCAAGATACTTCAATTTAAAAGGATAAACTTCTTCATCAAAAAACATATCGACACTGATAGCACTTCCGGGACTTAATGACGGCATATCGAAATTTCGCAAATAATAAAAAACGGAAACCATATCGTGTACACCTGCCGGAATCGGATAATTTTTTGCCGTATTCTTCTTTTTATTGATGACTAAGACTTTATGATTTGTTTGGTTAAAACGCAATTCTTTATCCATCGTATAACCTCCTTCGTCAATTTTTCTGATAAAACGGTGCGGACGATTATATTCGTCAAAATAACTTTCATATAAATCATTAACAGACATAAACCATCTGGAAACACCGGTTGTCCAGCCTTTGCCGACAGCGTGAAATAATTTATTTCCTTGAAAAACATCCATTCTTAAATCCAGAGTAGCATAACCGGCATTAAAAATACCATAATGAATTCTGAATTTATAGTGTTCACCGGATTGGAATGCCGAATCTTGTGAAAAAACAGAACCGGATACAATCAAAAAAATAAAAAATATAAAGAATCGTCTCATAATAATCATTTGTTTACAATGCAAATATCAAACATTGTTCCAAAACCCGATTACTTAATGTCCGGTACAATTTTGAGGAGCCAAGCTACCGGTTTTCCGCTTACAAATATGCTAAACTTTTTGCTTATTTAAACAGATTATTGTAATTTTAGCAACTGTATGAAAAAAGCCCGCAAAAAATCAGCTTTACAAGAAGTTAAAGGTGTTGACGATACACCACGTCTTAACCGGCAATTGATAGATAAAATCAAAAATAAATCTACATTACCGGATGTTGACGAATTATTTGACAAATTATTGTCAGGTGATCAAATTGCTTTGAGCAAAGCCATTACATTGATTGAAAGTACCAACCCGAAACATTTTGATTTGGGACAAAAAATCATCAATAAAAGTTTAGCATACACCGAAAATTCCGTAAGAATCGGCATTACCGGTGTGCCGGGTGTCGGAAAAAGTACATTCATAGAAAGCCTCGGTAAAATATATATCAAACAAGGACATAAAGTTGCCGTTTTAGCTATCGACCCCAGCAGCAGCCTGTCAAAAGGCAGCATTTTGGGCGATAAAACCCGTATGGAAACTCTGGTCAGAGATAAAAATGCTTTTATACGCCCCAGCCCTTCCGGTAACAATCAGGGAGGCGTTGCCCGTAAAACTCGTGAAAGTATTATGCTCTGTGAAGCTGCCGGATTTGACCGGATTATCATTGAAACGGTAGGGGTTGGTCAATCCGAAACTATTGTACACTCCATGGTCGATTTTTTTCTGCTTCTCAAACTAGCCGGCGCCGGCGACGAATTGCAAGGTATCAAACGCGGTATTATCGAAATGGCGGATATGATTGTCATCAACAAAGCCGAACCGGATAAGATGAATCAAGCCCGTCTGGCTCAAAAAACTTTTCAAACCGCCTTACATTTTTACC